>NZ_JBTNDQ010000024.1:0-45320 GCF_054510915.1 Pseudarthrobacter arbutini
ACAGGGGGTCGTGGGCGGAGGTCTGGTCCGTGACGATATCGACCGTGAGTTCACCCGCACGGTGGCGGCGCAGGATCTCGGGGAAGACCTCGGCGGCGTTCCCGACGTAGCCCACGGACCAGCCGCGGCGCTCTTCCTTGGCCGCCAGGACCTTGGCGATGGCGGTGTCGAGGTCGGTTTCGACCTCGTCGAGGTAGCGTTTGCCGGCGCGGCGGCGCAGGCGGGTCTCGTCGACGTCGACGATCAGGCAGGCGCCCTCGTTCAGGGTGACCGCGAGCGGCTGGGCACCGCCCATGCCGCCGCAGCCGCCCGTGAGGGTCAGGGTCCCGGCGAGGGTGCCGTCCTGGTCGCCGGTGAGCTTGCGGGCGATCGCGGCGAAGGTCTCGAAGGTGCCCTGCAGGATGCCCTGGGTGCCGATGTAGATCCAGGACCCGGCGGTCATCTGCCCGTACATCATCAGGCCCTCGGCCTCGAGCCGGCGGAACTCGGGCCAGTTGGCCCAGTCGCCCACGAGGTTGGAGTTCGCCAGCAGCACCCGCGGCGCCCACTCGTTGGTCCGGAACACACCCACCGGCTTGCCCGACTGGACCAGGAGGGTCTCGTCCTTCTCCATGGTTTCCAGGGTGCGGGTGATCGCATCGAACGCGGCCCAGGACCGGACGGCACGGCCGGTCCCGCCGTAAACCACCAGATCATCGGGGCGTTCGGCGACCTCGGGGTCCAGGTTGTTCATCAGCATCCGCAGCGGGGCTTCGGTCTGCCAGCTCTTGGCGGTGAGCTCGGTGCCGCGGGCAGCTTTGACCGGGCGGGCACCGGTAGTGAAATCGGCTTTCAATGTAATTCTCCTAATATCCTGCGCGGCCTAAGCCAGGTTCTTGGACTTGAGCCAGTCCTGGGCTATCTGGCCAATGTCCTCGAACTTCGCCACGCGGCCGTTCATCTCGATGAGGTCTTCCGTGGTGAGCGCGGCCGAGACCTTGTCCAGGACCTCCTTGACGGTGGCCGTGGACTTCTTCTCGTTGATGACCGGGACGATGTTCTCGGACAGGAAGAGGTTCTTGTCGTCTTCGAGGGCAACCAGGTTGTTGGCGGCCAGTGCGGGGTCGGTGCTGAAGAGGTCGGCTACCTGTACCTGGCCGGAAAGAAGCGCGTTGAGCGTCAGGGGACCGCCGGCGTCGAGCGCTGAGAATTCCTTGAACTCCAGGTTGTAAACCGACTTGAGGCCGGCCACACCGTTCAGGCGGGTCTTCCACTCAGGCGGGCCGCCCAGGACGAGCTCCTTGGCCACGGGCTGGAGGTCGCTGATGGACTTGAGGTTGTGCTTTTCGGCCGTTTCCTTCTTGACGGCCAGGACATCCTTGTCCTCGGCTTCAGATGCCGTCAGCATGGTCAGCCCGGAGGGGACCTTGGTGGCCAGTTCCTTGGCGACTTCCTCGGAGGAGACTGCCTTGGTCGCGGAATCAAGGTACTGCAGGAGGGCCCCGCCGTATTCGGGCATGAGGTCAATGGAGCCGTCCTTGAGGGCCGGGATGGTGACTTCGCGGCTGCCGATACTGGGCTTTTCGGTCACCTGGACGCCCTTGGATTTGAGCGCCTCGGCGTAGATCTTGGCGATGAGCTGGCTTTCCGGGAAGTCCGCGGAGCCCACAATGATGCTGTCGCTTGAGCCTGCCTGGGTGTTGGAGTTGCTCATGGGATCCCCGCCGCAGGCGGTCAGGGCAAGGGCGGCAGCAGCCGCGAGGGTGATGCCGGTCAGGTACTTTTTCATGTCGATACTCTCTGGGGGAGGCTGGCGCAGGGTACGCAGTGGCCAGGCTGGGGGTTTTCGCCGGACGGCGAGGGGGATGATGCGTAGGGCGGTGATTCAGACCGTGACGGGGATTTTCACGGTGTCGGCCGCGGCGGCCGATTTGACGGTGCGCCGGGTCAGTCCTGGTGAGACGATCCGGCGCGTGATGAAGGCGAGCAGCTGGTCAAAGACCAGGGCCATCAGGGCCACCAGCACGGCGCCGGCAACCATCTGGTTGTAGTCGTTCTGGGCCTTGCCGTCGATCAGCAGGCGGCCGAGTCCGCCGAGCGAAATGTAGGCCGCGATGGTCGCCGTCGAGATGATCTGCAGCAATGCGCTGCGGACGCCGGACAGCACCAGCGGGAGCGAGCAGGGAAGCTGAACATCCGTGAGGATCTTCATGGTGCGGAAGCCCATGCCCTTGGCAGCGTCGACGGCGGCCGCATCCACTGCCCGGATGCCGGCATAGGTGTTGGTCAGGATGGGCGGCACCGCGAGCAGCACCAGGACGATGAGGCTCGGCAGGATGTAGCCCATCTTGGACGGGAAGGCCGGCGAGATCAGCAGCACGAGCAGGATCAGCAGTCCCACGCTGGGTAGGGCGCGGAGGGCATTGGCCAGGCCGGCGATCATGAAGACGCCCTTGCCCGTGACACCGATGTAGACGCCGAGCGGAACTGCGATGACGGCCGCGATGGCGAGGGCGATGAGCGAGTAGACGAGGTGCTCGCCGATCAGGTTCGGGATGCCGTCGGCGCCGGTCCAGTGCGCGGGGTCGAACAAGTAGTTCATGATGCCACCACCTTGGGGGTCCACGGTGTCAGCCACCGGTTGAGGAGGATGATCAGGCCGTCAAGGATCATGGCCAGGACCACGCAGAGGATGATGCCGGCGATGATCGGGGTGAAGAACCGCAGCTGGAAGCCTTGGGTAAAGAGGGAACCGAGCTGGGGGATACCCAGCAGCGCGGCCACTGACACCAGGCTGACGTTGGAGACCGCTGCGACGCGGAGACCGGCGCAGATCACCGGAACGCCGACGGGAAGTTCAACTTTGAGGAGGCTCTGGTAGCCGCGGTAGCCCATGGCCTTGGCTGCTTGGGCGGTGTCCTCAGGAACGGAATCCAGGGCATCGGCAACCACGCGGACCAGCAGCGCCACAGTGTAGATGGTCAGCGCGGCCACGATGTTGAGGGGGTCCAGGATCTTGGTGCCCAGCACCAGCGGCAGCAGCACGAACAATGCCAGCGAGGGCACGGTGTACAGCAGGCCCGCGATGCCCACCAAGAGGGGGTAGATCCGGCGGCTGCGGTGTGCCCACCAGCCCAAGGGCAGGGCAATCAGCAGGCCGAGGATCAGTGGGGTGACGGCAAGCAGGACATGCCAGCCGAGCAGGAACACAATATTGTCGAACTGGCGGCCCAGCCATTCAATGTTCATCGCGCCGTCTCCAGGTGCGGTTCGGCCTCGATGGCCTTGACGATGTCGGACGCAGTGACCGTGCCGATGAGCTCACCGGTGTCATTGACGACGACGCCGCGCCGGCTGGGGGAGGACAGCGCTGCGTCAAGCAGCTGGCGCATGGTGCCGGCCGATGTTGCGGACGTGCCGCTGAGGTTAAGATGCTCCCGCTTGAGCTCGCCGACGATCAGCTCGGGCTGTGCCCAGCCAAGCGGTTTCCGTCCGCCGTCCACCACCAGGACCCACGCGCCGGTGGCCCTGGCGTGTGCCTCCGCGGCGGAGTCTCCGAGCTGAACCACAGCCTCTTCGCTCACCGTCACGGTTCCGGCCGCGCTGGTGAAGCCGAGGGAACGGTAGCCCCGGTCGCGTCCCACGAAGTCGGCCACGAACTCGTCGGCCGGGGAGGTGAGCAGCTCCGACGGCGTGGCCATCTGGGCGAGCTTCCCGCCGACGCGCATCACGGCCACCTGGTCCCCCAGCTTGAGGGCTTCGTCGATGTCGTGGGTGACCATGATGATGGTCTTGCCGATTTCACGCTGGAGGCGGAGGAATTCGTCCTGGAGCTGCGCACGGACCACGGGGTCCACGGCGCTGAAGGGTTCGTCCATAAGCATGAACGCAGGGTCCGATGCCAAGGCACGGGCCACGCCAACACGCTGCTGCTGGCCGCCCGAGAGCTGCCAGGGGTAGCGCTTGGCGAAGTTCGCCGGAAGGCCAACGCGCTCCATGAGCTCAAGGGCCTTCATGCGGGCTTTCTGCCGGCTCTCGCCCAGGAGCAGGGGCATGGTGGCCACGTTGTCCACGATGGTGCGGTGCGGGAAGAGTCCGGCGTGCTGGATCACGTAGCCGATCCGGCGGCGGAGCAATGCTGCATCCATCCCGGAGGTGGGCTGGTCATCAAGGTAAATGGTTCCGGCGGTGGGCTCGATGAGGCGGTTGATCATCCGGAGCGAGGTGGTCTTCCCGCAGCCTGACGGGCCCACAAGGATGGTCAGCTTGCCGGTGGGGGCTTCGAGGTCCAGCCCATCCACGGCCACTGTCCCGTCCGGGTAGGTCTTGGTAACACTTTCAAACCTGATCATTTTGTATCCATGCTTTCCAGGGGCTTTTCATGGTTTTCGGAGGGCGTAGTGAGAATGGTTTTGGCCACCCTCGCCAGGTCCTCGCCGATCTTCGTTGCCTTCAGCTCGTTCAGCCTGTAACTGGGGGCCACGATGCTCAGGGCGGCCACGGTCCGGCCGCCCATGATGACGGGGGCGGCAACCGCCGTCACGTCATCTTCAACGCCGCTGCGCATGACTGCGAAGCCGCGTTCGGACTCGCCGCCGGTGAGGACTTTGCCTGCAGCCGATCCCTCCAGCGGGATACTTCTGCCGACCCAGCTGGCATGCCGGATCGAGTGGGTTCCTTCAACGATTGCTATGTAGATTCCGGTGTCGCCAGTGCCGGGAATGCTGAGGTAGCAGGACTCACCGGTTTTTGCGACGAGTCCCTTCATGGCCGGGGTGCAGAGGGAGACCAGCGATTCGTGGCCCAGGGCCAGTGCCCCCAGCTGGATGACGCTGGCGCCGGGCCTGAAGTTCCCGCCCGGATCCCGTGAGACGAACCCGCTGGCCTCCAGCGTCCGGAGCAGACGCAGGGCCGTGCTGGCGGACAGATCAACCAGCCGGGCCGCGTCGCTGAGGCTGATGGCACCGTCTGTACAGACGGCACTCAGCAGCGCCAGGGCCCGTTCCACCGTCCGGGTTGAAGAATCTGCAGCCACTGGTTGACCCGCTTTCGAGTGGTGTGAATCACTAATGTCTTGCCACTAAGTAAAAACCAACTTTCACTCGATGACAATAGATGGCGCCTAAATTTCACTCGTTCTTCACAAAATCCGGGTTGATCGCCGCCAGTGCAACAGTCCCGTTTCCGGCGTGTTGCAGGCTCGTTAAATGTCAAGGGCAGTTGTCCCCAAGCCTTGCCATGGAGTGGAAAGTGGCTTTTACTTGGTGGCAGTTCGTACCAATCGGAGGTTCATGTGGAAACCGTCAACCAACTCCTCGATTCCATCAAGGACGTGGGCCGCGATGCGGTCCGCGGAGGCTATTCCCGGGCCGTCTACTCGACGGCGGAACTCGACCTGAGGTCCTGGTCCATCGAGCAGGCAACGCAGCGTGGCCTGGACGTCGAGACCGACCGGAACGGCATCATCTGGGCGTGGTGGGGCAAGCCCCAGGATGGTGCCCTGGTGACCGGCAGCCACCTCGACTCCGTCCCCGGCGGCGGGGCCTTCGACGGTCCCCTGGGGGTCGCGTCCGCGCTGGCCGCCGTCGATCTCCTCAAGGCCCGGGGCGTCCAGCCGCGCCGCTCCCTGGCCATTACTGCCTTCCCGGAAGAGGAGGGTTCCCGCTTTGGAGTTGCCTGCCTCGGATCCCGCCTCCTGACCGGAGCCATCGACGTCGACAAAGCGCGGAACCTGCGCGACGGCGACGGCAACACGTTCGCCGACGTCGCCCGCGCCAATGGCCTGGACCCGCGCCACATCGGGCCGGATCCGCAGGCGCTGGCACGGATCGGTGACTTCGTTGAACTGCATGTGGAGCAGGGCAAGGGCCTCGGCGCGGGCGGCCCGGCCATCGCCGTCGGCAGTTCCATCCTGGGCCACGGGCGCTGGAAGCTGAGCATCAGCGGCCAGGGCAACCACGCCGGGACCACCCTGATGGCGGACCGGGCGGATCCGATGGTGGCGGCCGCCCAGATCATCGTGGCCATCCGGCAGGCCGCCGCCCGCCAACCCGATGCGCGCGCCACGGTGGGGCGCCTGATCCCGGTGCCGGGCGGCACCAACGTCATCGCCTCCCGGGTGGACATGTGGCTGGATGCGCGCCACCCGGACGATGCCGTCACGGCCCGGCTGATCGAAGCCATCCATGGGAGGGCCCAGCGGGTGTCAGCGGAGGAAGGCTGCACGGTGACGCTGACCGAGGAGTCCTACAGCGGGACGGTGCATTTTGATCCGGACCTGACCCGAAGCATCAGCGGGATGCTGCCGGACGCGCCGCTGCTGGCCACCGGGGCAGGTCATGACGCCGGTGTGCTGGCCGGGTTTGTGCCGTCCGCCATGCTGTTCGTCCGGAACCCGAGCGGTATCTCGCACTCCCCGGAAGAATTCGTCACCGATGAGGACGCCGGCGCTGGCGCTGCCGCCCTCGCCGACGTCCTGGCAGGCCTGCTGTGATGCGGTACTGGTGCGAGGCGGCAATGTTCGACGGCGGCGCCGGTCCCGCAGTTGCCGGGCGGGTGGAGATTGAAGCGGAGGGCGGCCGGATCACGCGAATCTCCCCGTCCGTTGACCCTTCCCCTGAGGCGCATGTCCTGTCCGGCGTGGTTTTCCCGGCCGCGGCCAACGCCCACTCTCACGCGTTCCACCGGATCCTGCGCGGCCGCACGCACCACAACCGCGGCGACTTCTGGGTCTGGCGGGAGCACATGTACCGCAGCGCAGCCGAGCTGACGCCCGAAGCCTACGAGCAGCTCGCCACGGCGGTCTTCACGGAGATGGTCGTGGCCGGCTTCAGCAGCGTGGCCGAGTTCCATTACGTTCACCACCAGCCCGGCGGGAAACCGTACGCGGAACCGCATGCCATGGAGCTTGCCCTGGCGAGGGCTGCTGCTGCCGCCGGGATCCGGCTGACGCTGCTGGACACGCTGTACCTGGCCGGCGGCATTGGCATGCCGCTGAGCCAGGAGCAGGCACGGTTCGGTGACGCTGACGTGCACGCTTGGCTTGACCGGCTGGCTTCCCTTCGGACCCACATCGCAAGTACCTTCCCGCCGGGCATGGTCAGTGTGGGGGCCGCGCTGCACTCCGTCCGCGGGGTACCGGAGGCGGACCTGGCTGTGGTGGCCGAACAGCTGCCGCACGACCTGCCGCTTCACATCCACCTGAGCGAGCAGCCCGCCGAGAACGCGGCGTGCCTGGCAGCGCACGGTCTGACGCCCACAGGACTCCTGGCCCGGCACGGCCTGCTCAGCCAGCGCCTGTCTGCAGTCCACTGCACGCACCTGACGGCTGAAGACATCGCCTTGCTCGGAAACGCCGGGGTAACAGCGGTCATGTGTCCCACCACCGAGGCGGACCTGGCCGACGGCATCGGGCCCGCCCGGGCGCTGTCCGACGCTGGCGCCTCCATCGCGCTGGGGACTGACCAGCATGCCGTGATCGACCCCTGGATCGAGATGCGGGCCCTGGAGTACGGGGAGCGCCTGGGCTCCGGGGAGCGCGGCCGGTTCTCGCCGGAGGAGCTGCTCCACGCCGCTACGGAGGGGGCAGTCCGCTCCATGGCCACGCCGGTGGCACCGGAGGCCTTGCGGGTTGGTGCTGTCTGCGATCTGGTGGCTGTGGCCGCCGGCTCTGCACGGACCGCGGGATCGAAACCGCAGCAGCTCCCGCTGAGCGCCACCGCCGCCGACGTCACGTCGGTGGTCATCAACGGGGAGTTGGTGGCGTCCGACGGAGTGCATCACCGCCTGGGAGCGGCGGGGAACCTGCTGACGGCGGCCCTGAAGAACTTCTCCTGACCGTCGGCATCAGCGGTACTGGCGGGCGCCGGCCAGCCCCGGCGGTCAGGGCCGCGTTCGCCGCTGCGATCAGGAAAATGCCGGCCCACTGCACAATGCCCAGGGCTTCACCCAGGGCCAGCGCCCCGACCAATGCCGCGAAGACGGGGTTGATGCTCATCAGAACGCCGAACAGGCTGGTGGGGATGCGGCGCAGGGTGATCACGTCCGCGACGTACGGAACCACGGACGCCAGTACGCCGGCGCCTGCTGCACAGAGGACGGTGAACGCGTCCGGCTGGTGGTTGAGGAACGTCACCAGCCCCACGGGGAGGAAGAGTGCGGCCGACACTCCGGTTGCGGCCGCCGTCCCCTGGATGCCCGGGATCCGCTTGCCCACGGTCCTGTTCAGGAGAATGTAGGCGGCCCAGCTGCACGCGGCAACCAGTCCCAGGCCGATGCCCACGTAGTCCGTGGACGCCTCCGGCTGAGTGATGGCCACAACCCCGGCCGCGGCAAGGAGGGCACAGGCGGCGCCCACCTTGGTCCGTGAACCGATCAGGGCGAGGGCCAGGGGGCCCAGGAATTCGAGCGTGACCGCGAGGCCCAGCCCGATGCGCTCCACGGCCGCGTACAGGGAGAGGTTCATCGTCCCGAACACCAGCGCCAGCAGAAGAACGGGCCACCACTGGTGGCGGGTGAAGGAGAAGATGCGTGGCCGGACAAGTGGCAGCAGCACCGCCGCGGCAATGAGCTGCCGCGCTGCGACCACGCCCACCGGGCCTATTGCGGGGAAGGCCAGTGAACCGCTGGCAGCACCCAGCTGGTTTGAGAGCGCGCTCGCCACCAGGATGGCGCCAGCCCGGCCTCGGCCGGCAGTTAGTGTGTTCTCCATCCTTGGAGTGTGGGGCCGCAACGGGTTCGTCCAAAATGCATAGACGGGCTCTCTTATGCGTGCAGCGTATGAATAGAATGAGCTTATGGAGATGGAGCTGCGGCACCTGCGTTGCCTGGTTGGGGTGGCCGAAGCGGGGACGTTTACTGACGCCGCCATTGAGCTGGGCATCTCGCAGGCGGCCGTGTCGCGCAACATCGCTGCACTGGAGCGCGCCTTGGGTGTGCGCCTGATGCATCGCACCACCAGGAGCGTTGAGTTCACGGCCGCCGGCGACCGGACTGTCCGGCATGCCCGCCGTGTTCTCTCGATTCTGGAGGCCATCCAGCAGGAGGCGGCCGACGGCGGCGGCACAGTCCGGATCGGCTACGCCTGGTCCGCGCTGGGCCGGCACACCACGGAATTCCAACGCAGGTGGGCTGACGCGTTTCCCAACACGGAGCTGCGACTCATCCGGACCAACACCCCGACGGCGGGACTGGCGGAAGGAACCAGCGACTTCGCCATCCTGCGGCGGGTCCCCGACACGGCGGCCATCAGCCTTGTCCTCATCGGGCTGGAGAGCCGCTTCTGCGCCATGGCAGCGGATGACGCCCTTGCCGGCAAGCGAAGCATCACCCTTGCAGAAGCCGCGGGCAAACCGATTGCCCTGGACCGGCGGACCGGAAGTACTCGTCTGGACCTGTGGCCGGAAGGCCAGCAGCCGCAGCGCACTATCGCCACGGACGACGTCGACGATTGGCTGACGGTGATCGGCGGCGGCAAGGCGCGGGGCATCACTGCGGAATCAACGGCGCACCAGTACCGGCGCAAGGGTGTTGTGTACCGGCACGTGCGTGATGCCGCCCCGGTTCCCGTTTACGTCGCCTGGTCCAAGTCCGACCCGCCTGCGGGGACGCAGGGCGTCGTCGAGCTGCTCGCGGCCCTCTATTCCTGAGCCGGGCGTTTGCGGGATCTGTTCGTTATCCCCGCAACGGTTCGGCGCCAATCGGGCCGCCGCCGGATCCTGGCGCGCCCGCCGGCCTCACAATTTAAGGACCAAACTCGGACCCAAAGGAGGGTGTGATGCGCAGTCCCGCCGCGTCAGGCGCAGTTTTTCCTACAGCCATTCTGATGGCTTTGCTCTTCACGGGCTGCGGCCCCCAGGCGGGACCGACGACGACGTCGAGTCCCAGCCCCACCGTCACCTCAGCGACGGCCACCGGAACCACCACTGCGAAGCCCACGGCGACCAACTCTCCGAGTGCCACCGCACCGGCGGCGGCCTCCTGGACCAGCTACACGACGGCGGACGGCCAGCTGACGTTCGATCACCCCGCAGCGTGGAGCGTCAGGGACCCGGCCGGGGAACTGCCTGAGGGCGGCGGCGCCTTTGCGGAGGTAACCAATGCAGCAGGCAAGCCGCTGGCGACGCTCCGCACCAATATGGCTACCGGCTCAACATGCACGGAACGGTACCCGTACGAGGTGCTGGAGACGCAGGAGCTGCCTCTGCTGACCCAGGGCGCGGCGGCACCTCGGTTCGTTTACGAGGCCCGCGGGACCGCCGCAACGCCGGGGCCGGCCGACACGCCGGCGGCCGCCTATGGGATCACCTCGGGCCCGCCGCCGACCGGCGACTCGACGTGCTACATCTTCCAGTTCTTCACGTGGCCGCCGACCGCCGCCATGTTCGGTGCGTTCTACAACCCCGGGAACAACGTGACGCCGGGGGCCGAGTCCCTGCCGTATCTGGAGCAGGCCAAGAAGTACGCAGAGACCCCGGAATATCGGGACATCAAACGGATGATCACCTCGTTGAGGCCGGCGGGTTAGGCGCCTGCGGGCTGGCTCAAGGTTCCCACAAGATTTGTGCGGGCAGGCCGTTTTCGATCGTTGCGCCCGTGCAGACTCGGTAGATTGATCTCGGTTTCGGTTCCCCCACCGAAGCCCTGGAAGCCCCCGCGCTCGAGTTCTACTCGCGTGGGGGCTTCCAACCAGGGCGCCTGCGGCTGGAGCTGCCGCGTTAGAGGTTGGTCATCCGTTCCCCGGCTTCGTTGTAACGGCCGGCCTGTAACGCTAACCGCGCCCGAAGGCCGGCCCTAGGCCATACAGGGCCATGAACCGTAGAAACTTGGTCCGCTAACTGAAAAGCTGCCACTGCATTTGGGTTCCTTTCCATATTTTGGGGGAGCCTGCCTCGATAGCATGAGGTGACCGGACAGAGTCGTCCGGCCAGATCGACGCAGAAGGAAGCCCATGGCCGCTGTTACGGTGGACGATATTCTCTCGGACCTCCCCCTGGGTTTCGCCAGCCTCATCCTCCGGCCTGCTCCCGCCGGCTCTGCGATCGAACGGTTCCTGATAGTGGATGCGGATGATGAAACGTCCGACGGCGGCGCGGCCTTTGTCCTGCTGATCGGCGTCCGCGGCCGCTCGGCTTTGCCTGCGCTGCGGCGGCTCCTGAAGAACCCTCCGCCGGTGGTGGCCGTCAAGGGAAGGCGTGAAGAGCTCGCCGAGGCTGAAGAGCTGCTCCGCGATGCCGGCACCGGCCTGCTCCTGGTGGATCCGGGGGCTGACTGGGACCGGCTGCTGTCCATCGCCAAGGACCGCATCCAGCCACGCAGCTACCAGAGCGAAGTGCTGACGCTGCTGGAAGAGGACCTGTTTGCCATCGCCCAGACCACCGCCAGGCTCACATCCAGCCACGTGGTCATCGAAGACGCCGCCAACAAGGTCCTGGCATACTCCACTGTTTCGAACGACATCGACGAGCTGCGCAAGGCCTCCATCCTGGCCCGGCGCGGTCCGCGTAAATACGAGCTGCTGCTGAAGGACCTGGGCGCCTACCGTGAACTGCACAGGACCCGGCTGCCGGTGCGGGTACCGGCCCGGCCCCAGGACGGGCTGCGGGAACGCGTGGCCGTCACTCTGTTCGCCGGGGACCGGATCATGGGCTACATCTGGCTGCAGGAAACGGGGGCGGGCTTCGGCACGGACGTTGATCACGTGCTCACCGGATCTGCTGCACGGGCCTCCGCCGAGCTGATCCGATTCCGCAACCAGCAGTCCGTACACATGCGCGAAGACCGCATTGCCCGGATTTTGTCAGGTCCGGCGGAAGCCGCGGCCAGTGCACACAGCGAGAAGATCTCCGCTGAGCGCCCGGCCGCATTGATCCTGATAGGAATGTCCGATGCCGATGCTCAGGCCGACGACGCAGCACTGAAGCACGGCGAACTCGCCAATCTGGCGTCCATCCACGCCGCCGCCTACAAGGCGTCCGCCGTCGTGGGCCAGTTCAAGGGCGACACCGCCGTGATTGTCCCTGGCCTGCAGTCAACCGTCGCGGAGCCCGGGCTGCGGAGCCTGGCCGAATCCATCGTCCGTGATGCCGGCAAGCACCTCGGCATCAGCCCGTTCGCAGCCGTCGGTCCGGTAGTCCCGGACCTGCTGTCCATCCACTCAACCACCCGTATCACCGAGGCCCTGTTGAGTTGCGTAGGCACGTCTCCGGATACGGCCGTTGCCACCGTGGACGACTTCGAGGGAGAGGTCCTCTTCCGCGAGGCAGTCCAGAATTTCACGTCCTCCACATTCCGCCACCGCAGTCTTTCCGCCCTGCTGCGGCAGGACGCCGAACTGGCGGAAACCCTGCACGCGTACTTCGAAGCCTCGCTCGATGTCGCCGAATGCGCCAGCAGGATGGGGCTGCACAAGAACACCGTCTACTACCGGATCAGCAAGGCATCCCGGGCGACTGGGCTGAACTTCGGCAACCCGCGGGACTCCCTGGTGGCCCTGCTCCACATCCAGGAATGGGCCGGCACACCTAAAGAACAACTGGGCAGGAAATGACCACAGCACTCAAAGCACCGCCGTTGGACCCAATACTGGACGACATCGTCCGCAGCCACAGGCCACAGCAGGAAACCGGTTCTGTCCCGGCCAACATCCCCCTCCTGGCAGCGGTACCTTTCGACAGGTTCGGGATCGCCGTCGCCACCACTTCCGGTGAGGTGTTCAGTTCCGGCGATGCCGACGTCCCGTTTTCCATCCAGAGCATCTCCAAGGTGTTCACGCTCGCAATGGCGCTTCGAGGCGACAGCTCAGGGATACTGTGGTCCCGCGTGCTGCGCGAACCGTCCGGCACCTCGTTTAACTCCCTGGTTCAGCTGGAACTGGAGCACGGCATCCCGCGGAACCCTTTCATCAACGCCGGCGCCCTGGTGGTCACCGATCACCTGATGGAAGAAACGTCCGACGCCGCCGCCCAGGTGTTGCGGTTCCTCACCGCCCAGGCGGCCAGCACTGGGCCATTCATCGATGAGGCCGCCGCAGCCAGCGAGCTCGCCAGCAGCAGCCGCAATCGGGCCCTGGCGCACTTCCTGAAGGGCTTCGGCAACCTGAAGCAGGCCGCGGAATCAGTGGTGCAAAACTACGTCCGCCAATGCTCCATCATGATGACCTGCGTGGAACTCGCCAAAGCCGGGCTCTTCCTCGCCCGCGACGGCCAGGGAGCGCTGGGAACCGTGGTGTCCCCCAGCGACGCGAAACGCATCGGCTCCATCATGCTGACGTGCGGGATGTATGACGCCGCTGGCGAGTTCGCCTACCGCGTGGGCCTTCCCGGAAAAAGCGGTGTGGGCGGCGGGATCCTGGTCATTGTTCCAGGTGTTTGTGCCATTTGCGTCTGGAGCCCGCGGCTGGACGCCAAAGGAAACTCCCTGGCCGGCACCGCCGCTCTCGCCGACCTTTCCGACCGCACCGGCTGGTCCGTTTTCTAAACCCCCAGGTTGCACCCCCACACTTTCTTTCCCAACCCAGCAGGATCTTCTCCGTATCGAAAGGATCAACCATGCCCATCAGCCCCAATGACGAGGTTGTACTGAAACAGGCCGACGGCGGCCACGCGCACGCCTCTGAGTCTGCCCTGCACGCGGAGGACAAGGGCTACCACAAGAACCTCAAACCGCGGCAGATCCAGATGATCGCCATCGGCGGCGCGATCGGCACCGGCCTGTTCCTCGGCGCCGGCGGCCGGCTGAACGCTGCGGGCCCGTCGCTGGTTATCGCCTACGCCGTCTGCGGTTTCTTCGCGTTCCTTATCCTGCGGGCGCTGGGCGAGCTGGTGCTGCACCGGCCGTCGTCGGGCTCGTTTGTTTCCTACGCCCGCGAATTCTTCGGCGAGAAAGCCGCGTTCGTTTCCGGCTGGTTCTACTGGATCAACTGGGCCACCACCACCATCGTGGACATCACCGCCGCCGCGCTCTACATGAACTTCTTCGGCAACTACATCCCCTGGATGGCGGCTGTCCCGCAATGGGCCTGGGCCCTGATCGCCCTCGTGGTGGTCCTCGCCCTGAACCTCGTCTCCGTCAAGGTGTTCGGTGAGCTCGAGTTCTGGTTCGCCCTGATCAAGGTCGCCGCGCTGGTGGTCTTCCTCGTGGTGGGCACCTACTTCGTCATCTTCGGCACCCCCGTGGACGGCCAGCCGGTGGGCCTCAGCCTCCTCTCGGACAACGGCGGGATCTTCCCCAACGGGCTGCTCCCCATGATCATCCTGATGCAGGGCGTCCTGTTCGCCTACGCCTCCATTGAACTCGTGGGCACCGCCGCCGGCGAGACCGAGAACCCGGAAAAGATCATGCCCAAGGCCATCAACTCCGTGGTCTTCAGGATCGCGGTCTTCTACGTCGGCTCCGTCATCCTGCTCGCCCTCCTGCTGCCGTACACGTCCTATGAAAAGGGCGTCAGCCCGTTCGTGACGTTCTTCGGTTCCATCGGCATCCAGGGCGTGGACGTCATCATGAACCTGGTGGTCCTCACCGCCGCGCTCTCCTCGCTGAACGCCGGCTTATATTCCACCGGACGCATACTCCGCTCCATGTCCGTGAACGGCTCCGCCCCGAAGTTCGCGGGCCGGATGAACAAGGCCGGCGTCCCCTACGGCGGCATCGCCATCACCGCCGGAGTGTCCCTCCTCGGCGTCCCGCTGAACTACCTGGTCCCCGCACAGGCCTTCGAAATCGTGCTGAACGTCGCGTCCGTGGGCATCATCATGACCTGGGCAACCATTGTGCTCTGCCAGATCCAGCTCCAACGCTGGGCGAACAAGGGCTGGCTCAAACGCCCCTCCTTCCGCATGTTCGGCGCCCCGTACACCGGCTACCTCTCGCTGCTCTTCCTCGCGAGCGTCCTGGTGATGGTGTTCATCGACTCACCCCTCACCATGCTCGTCACCGCCATCGCCTCCGTGCTGATGGTGTTCGGCTGGTACGCCTGCCGCACCCGCATCCGTGAGATCGCCGAGACCCGCGAAGGCTTCACCGGCACAGCCCCCGTGATCGCCAACCCGCCCGGGGAGTCCTTCAGATAAAGCCCGCACCATCCGCTGCGAACGCCAACCAGTCCAAACAGCCAAAGAAAGCCCATGACAACGGAAACCGAAGCAACCCTGACCGCATCCCACACCCTGCCCGCCGCCGTCGGGAATTCCGAGCACGGCTCCCGGCAGGCAAGCCATCCGGAGGTGCCCCACGCCGGCACCGGCCAGGCACTGAAATCAGCCGGGCACGTGATTGTTGATTCGCTGGTGGCCCATGGTGTGGAGCGCACCTATGTGGTTCCCGGCGAGAGCTTCCTGGACGTCCTGGACGGCCTGCACAACTCGGATATTGAAACAATCGTCTGCCGGCACGAGGGCGGCGCCGCCTACATGGCCGAGGCCGACGGCAAGATGCACCAGCGCCCGGGCATAGCGATGGTGACCCGGGGGCCCGGCGCGGCCAACGCGCATGTGGGCCTGCACACCGCGTGGCAGGACTCCACCCCCATGCTGCTGTTCGTCGGCCTGATCCCCTTCGCACATCGCGACCGCGAGGCGTTCCAGGAGTTCGACATCAAGGCCTGGTTCGGTACGGGGGCGAAGCGCGTGATGGTCCTTGACCACGCGGAGCGGGCGTCCGAGATCGTGGCCGAGGCGATGTTTGCGGCCATGAGCGGGCGGCCTGGCCCGGTGGTGGTGGGCCTGCCGGAGGACATTATCCGGCAGCAGATTGACCCGGCGCTGCACCCCGCCATTCCGGTGGCGGCAGGCGGCATGAGCAGCTCCGACGCCGCCGCCCTGGAGGCTGCGCTGGCAGAATCCAGCAAGCCGCTCTTTGTCACCGGCGGCAACGACTGGACGCAGGGAGCAGCTGACCAGCTGTCCGGATGGCTGGAACGGCACCATATTCCGGCCGCAGCTGAATGGCGGACGCAGGGAACGGTCTCCTTCGATTCCCCGTCCTACGTGGGCCCCATTGGCTACGGCCGCCCCCGCCCCACCTACGACCTCCTGGAGGAAACCGACCTGCTGGTGTTTGTGGGGACAGTGCCGGGCGACGTGATTACGGACGGCTTCGTCTGCCGGCAGGACTGGAACAAAAAGAACTTCCTGGTCACAGCCGACCCCTCACTCCGGGGCCGGTCGGGACCCGTTTCGCGGCAGATTCTGGCCAAGCCCGAGGCCTTCGTCCGCGACCTTGTGGGCATCAACCTGCCGGCGAAGGAAAAGTGGAAAGCTTGGACGGACCGGATGCGGGGCGAGCAGGAGCGGTTTGCCGCGCTTCCCCCGGCGGCGCCGGCAGCGGGGCAGGCAAGAATGGACACTCTGATGGCGAACCTGGTGCCGAGGCTGCCCGAGGATTCACTGGTGACGTTCGGTGCGGGGGAGCACACCAACTGGGCCCACCGCTACTTCCCCACCCGCCGCTACGCCTCCATGATCAGCGCCCGCAACGGCTCAATGGGCTACTCGGTTCCCTCAGCCATCGCGGCATCCTTGGCCGACCCCCGGCGCCGCGTGGTCACTATCGCCGGGGACGGCGAGTTCCTCATGAACGGCCAGGAGCTGGCCACCGCCGCCCAGTACGGGGCCACCCCGCTGGTGATCGTCATGGACAACCAGGAATACGGCACCATCCGCACCCACCAGGAGCGGCACTATCCCGCACGCGTGTCCGGGACACAGCTGAAGAACCCGGACTTCGGCCTGATGGCCCGGGCCTTCGGCGGTTTCGGGATCACTGTCACCGAGGACAGTGACGTTCCGGCCGCACTGGACGCCGCCCTGGCGGCCATCGACGAGGACGGTGTCTTCGCCCTTATCCATCTCATCGTGGAACAGCGCGTTAAGGCCTACTGAGCCCAGTAATCCTGACAGAACAACGGACGACGGCGGGACTGCTCAGTACGATCCTTACGCCTTGCCCGAGACCCGGCCCGTGCCGTCGTAGCCACCCGCCGGGGCCTTGAGTCCGTATATTCCGCCGATGGTGGGCGCGACGTCGACGGTCCGGGCTGGTTCGGAGGATACCGAGCCTTTGACCACCGCGGGGCTGCCGCCTGATATGAAGAAGGGAATGGGCTCTGTGGCGGGGTGACCGTGGTTGCCGGGGATCGGGTTGGACGCGACGTACGGATCGGAGAAGCGCCAGCCCGCGCGGCAGTAGGCCACCAGGTCGCCGGCCTCGGCCCCGAGCCGGAGGTCTGACGGCCTGTTGACCGACAGCACGCCCTCATGCGCCCGGACCAGCTGTTCGACGGCGGCCAGTCCGGCCGCGCGGTCCGGTTCGGGGCCGGTCCAGTAGAGCAGGTCCGCGCCGCCGTTCTGGGCAATCGTGATGTTCGACTGCAGCTCCGGACGGGACTGGAGGATGAGGTTGATCGAGATGAGGTTGCTGGGGATGGACCAGTCCATGGAATGGTCGGCGAGGACCATCACCACGCTGGAGTCCCATTTGCCGGTGTTCTTGAGGTGGTCGATGAAGCGGCCCACCTGCAGGTCTGTTTCCGCCAGGGCGGTCTCACGCGCCGCACGCAGCGTGGTTCCGGAAACGTCTGAGTGGCCCACGCGGTCGATGTCGCCCAGATTGGTGAACACAAAGTCCGGGTCCGGGCCGCTCACCATGGCCAGCAGGGCGTCCATGGTGGCGGCGTCGGGCGCGTGGCCGGTTACGGGAAGCACGGGCTGGGGTTCCCACCGGTAGCTGGCGCGGGCACCGAAGATGCCGTAAAGGTACTTCTTGCTGAGCACGGAGCCCGTGCTGAGGCCGAGCTCCTGCAGCCGCTCCAGGAGGGTTGGGAATCGCAGGTCCGTGGGCCGGTCGAGGTCCCGGATCATGCCTTCGGTCCGGTCGAAGATGGAGTTGGCCGGCACGCCCGAGCGGTCCGGGCGGACACCCGTCATCATCATGACGTGGTTGGGGATGGTCTCCATCACCGGCAGGGAGCGTGCCGCCGGGAAATTGGTGCCTGCATCACGCAGTGCAGCCAGCCTCGGCGTCAGGGCGGGCGTAATCTCATCCGGCCGGCAGCCGTCCACCACCAGCACGTAGCTTCGGGTCCGTCCAGCGGCGGGGGCAGCCCAGACGGTGCCCGGTGCCGCTGAAAGGACGACGGCGGCCCCGCCGGCGGCGGCGATTTGCAGGAACTGCCGGCGTCCCGGCGTCGAAAGTCCGCTGCTGGCGGGCGTGCCCTGCTGCGGTGAACGGCTCACTGGAGTCCTCCCTGAGTCGGGGTGACTTTGCCGGAGTTGGCTTGGACGTTGAATGATGTGGACAGTGTGGCTCCTGAGCTGGCGGAGGTGCGTTCGGCGAGGACGTACCAGTCCATCCGAACGCCGGCGGCTGTCACGTCCAGGACGGAGTAGCCGTGCGAGTCGAAGTCCAGGTACTTCACGTGCGGGTTGGCCGCCTTGATGGCGTTCTCGACGCCGACGGATCCGGTCCGGGGCGGAACGTTCAGGATGTCGTCGAGATTGTCGCTCGTGACGGAAGTGCAGACGAGTTCCGCGGCCACGGAATCGCCGGTGGCCGGGTAGCTGGCCGGATCCGCGGGGATGTCGCAGGCCCAGCCGGAGTGGATGTCGCCGGTGAGGAACACGGTGTCCTTGACGGCGTTATCCCGCAGGTGGCGGACCACGCGGTTGCGGTCCGCCTCGTAGCCGTCCCATTGGTCCACGTTATAAGGCACGCCGCTGATGCTCGTGCCGCCCATCAGCTTTTGCACACCGGCCAGTTCTGCGGTGTTCAGGGTCGAGGGAACGCGGACGGGCGCAATCATGACGGGATTGCCCACAAGCTTCCATTGCGGGCCCGTGGACTTGAGGTTGCCCAGCAGCCAGTCCATCTGTGCGGCGCCGGTGATAGTGCGGGCGGGGCTGCTGACGGAGGGGTCGGCACCGTTGGCGGCCTGCTGGTCACGGTAGGAGCGCAGGTCCAGCATGGACAGGCTGGCGAGGGAGCCGAAGTCCAGGC
Organism: Pseudarthrobacter arbutini; assembly: GCF_054510915.1. Classification (NCBI taxonomy): domain Bacteria; kingdom Bacillati; phylum Actinomycetota; class Actinomycetes; order Micrococcales; family Micrococcaceae; genus Pseudarthrobacter; species Pseudarthrobacter arbutini. The sequence goes on from NZ_JBTNDQ010000024.1 coordinate 18,970, forward strand.
GTCGGTACAGTTGGCCGCCAGGCTCATAGCGCACGGGCATCCATTCGGCGTAAGCCTTCTGCGCGGCGGCGACGCGCTCGCTCCACGCGCCTTCGGCGCCCTCGGTGTGGTTTTCGGCGCCGCCCTTCCAGGCGTCGTTGGCCGATTCATGGTCATCCCAGGTCACGATGAACGGGGCGGCGGCGTGCAGGGCTTGCAGGTCAGGATCGGTTTTGTACTGGGCGTGACGGCGCCGATAGTGCGCGAGCTGTGTCATTTCGTGAGCGGGTTCGTGGGGGCGGACGACGACGTCGCGCGCCTGGTATTCGCCGGGCCCGTATTCGTAGAGGTAGTCGCCGAGGTGAAGCACGGCGTCGAGGTCGCCGCGCGCGGCGAGATGGCGGTAGGACGAAAAGTAGCCCGCCTGCCAGTTGGCGCACGACACGACGCCGAACTTCAGCCGGTCCACGGCCGCACCCGCCGCGGGGGCGGTGCGGGTACGGCCCGCCGGCGATACGGCCTGTCCCAGCTTGAAGCGATACCAGTAGTTGGTGGCGGGGGCCAGCCGGCCCGCGATGACCTTGACCGTATGGTCCCGGGCCGCGCCGGTGGCGGCAGTACCCCTGGCCACGATCTTCTTGAAGCCAGCGTCCGCAGCGATTTCCCAGCCGACGGACACATCCGGGCCCAGTCCGGTGCCTGGCAGCGCTGCGGGCGCTGGCGTCACGCGGGTCCAAAGCAGCACGCTGTCCGCCATCGGGTCTCCCGAGGCGACCCCGTGGCAGAAGACGCCACCCTGCGAGGCGGAAAAGCCACTTGCTGCGGTGCCGGAGACCATGGCCCCAGCCACGGCAGCGACCCCTGCTGAGCGCAGTACTTGACGACGAGTAAAGTTAGTCATGCCTTCCAGTATCCGCACGTTCAAAGGGTCAAGGGGCGGCTCTTTAGCCTGGTTAGCCAGACGTTCACCCAGTGTTTTCCGTGGCGCAGTCCATGTCCTGGCTTATCCAGCGCTAGGGAAGCGAGAGGTGGGATGCCGTGAACGGCCGAAATTTATCCAAATAATTGTTTAATTATTCGGTGAATATGGCGGCGTCGGAAATCGGCCAGAACGGCACCATTCGACACTGACCTGCGTGGATAGGAACCCACGCGCTCGCCGGCAATTGCTGGGCCGCCCGAAGGGCTGGTTTTCAGTCAACCCACGTCTTAGGTCCGCCGCAGTTTCGGGCGTAGAGTCCGACAGTAAGCTCCCTTACAAATTTGTGGGGCAGTGTCTTAGGGCGTTTGCCCTACCGGGGAAGGGACTGCCATGGAACACAACTCTGCGCAACATGGGTCATATAAGCACACATCGACGGTGTTTCGCCGTCGAACAGCAGCAGCAGCAGGCGGGGCAGCCGGCGTTGTCATCCTGGCCGCAGCCATCCTGTGGCAGCAGGCGCCGGCGTTCGCGGCCACCCCGGTCAATTTAGGCACCGCCACCTCCTACTCCGTGCTTGCCGGCACCACAGTGACCAACACCGGTCCCACCACACTCCAGAGGGACCTTGGCGTCAGCCCGGGGACTGCGATCACCGGGTTTCCGCCGGGCAATTCGGCCGGAGCCACCCACGCAGCAGATGCGGTGGCCCTGCAAGCGCAGTCGGACGTGACCATTGCCTACAACAACGCCGCAGGCCAACCGTTGACTACCAGCGTTTCGGGAGACCTTGTGGGCAGGACCCTGACGGAAGGCGTCTACGGGTCCACTTCCTCGTTGGCCCTCAGCGGACAGCTCACGCTTGACGGCCAAGGCAATCCCAACTCCGTATTTGTCTTCCAAGCAGCTTCGACGCTAATCACCGCGTCGACCAGCAGCATCATCCTGACCAACAGGGCCCAAGCCTGCAACGTGTTCTGGCAGGTTGGCAGCTCAGCTACTTTGGGCACCGCCTCAAGTTTCAAAGGGACCATTCTTGCCCTTACGTCGATAACTGTCGAGACTGGCGCAACAGTAGAGGGGCGGGCATTGGCCCGTAACGGGCAGGTCGCACTGGATACGAACGTGTTTACCAGTCCCTCCTGCGCCACAACGCCCAGCACATCGGCCCCCGCCACTGGGACGCCAACGACGACAACCAGTCAGACCGCCACTGCGACAGAGACCGACGCTGCGACGACGTCTGCAACGACAACCCAAAGCCCTTCACCGACGGCAACTGACACCACCACACCGCGGGCTAACGAGACGGAATCCACCCCCTCTGCATCGGCAGTGCCACTGGCCGACACGGGCGGGTTGGGCAGGAACAAAGGCACCAACGTTGACACGGCGGTAAGCCGTTCAAACGGAGGCCCGGCGGTTTTCGGCGGAATCGCTGCCGCTCTTGCAGTAACCACAGCAATCGTATTTGCCGTCAGGCCGGTAGCAGGTAGGCGTCGGAGCAGTCAGGAGTAGAGGCTTGCGGCGGGGATCTGTTCCAAGCGGCCGGCACCTCCGCACGCCGGGCCCGGCACACCTGGTTGGGCGTTCGTCGTCGGCCGGGCGCGCTCGTGCTGGAAAGCGGAAGGCGAGAACCGTGGGCAGGGCGGCGGTGGTCCGCTCGCTTGGTGGTGTGGTATCGCTGGCCGCAGTGCTTTTGGGGTGGGGGTCTTCACAGACAGTTACAACGAGTCCGCAAACTTCCGCCCCACCGCAGTCCTTCCTTGCCGCACGCCCGCCTGACAATGCACTGGAGGAGGCCGACGCTTCCTCTACTGGCTCACCGCCATTGCACATCACGTATGGGGCGGTGGAGATGGATCAAGCCGTCCTGCCGTTGTCTCCGACTGAGCAGGAGACGAGCCTCGGTTCCATCGTTCCTCCACACACCGCGGACGCCTACTGGCTTACCCCGTACGGGGTCCCTGGCGCCTGGTCCACTAACACCACCTACATCGTTGGGCACAGCTGGGAGGGGCGGGCGTCCCCATTCAACAACATCAGTTCCCTGTCACAACCTGGTGATGTATTGACCGTCACCACGGCAGAAGGACCGGTCTACTACAAAATCGATCGGGTCACCACGGAGTACAAGGACACCCTGAAGGACAGCGCGATCTGGGACAAGGCGCCGGGCCGTCTCGTCCTGATCACGTGTTTTACGGAAGACCTATGGGGGAAAAACATCATCATTCAAGCCAGCCCGCTGCCTGCCGCATAGCAACAGGGCGGATCCGCTATCGGCATTCCGGGGGGGCGTGGGGAGCTTTAGGGCTGTGGTCTCGGCGCGGCTTAGGCCGGTTTCAACTGCTCTCGGTTGCTCAAGGCTCATTGTGTGTCCAAGAGGCGCTCGTCGGACTCCACTTCCGACTGTCGCCTTTTGCCCAGCGACAGCTTGGGCGTCGCGGCAATAATGAGGGCAGCCACGGCCACCGCCGCGCTCAGGATCAGGCCCGGCCGGTACTGTTCCAGCATCGCGGCAGCATCGACGGCGGCACCTGCCTCGGGCGCGTTGCCGTGACCGCTCACCATTGCCGTGGTGACGGCCAGCACCAGGGCGGCACCGACTTGGGTGCTGGTCTGGATCAGGCCCGCGGCCAGACCTTGCTCGGAGTCACGGATGCCAGCGGTAGCCTGGACGTTGATGGACGGGAAGGCCAGGGCGAAACCGATCCCCAGCAGTAGGACGGACGGCAGAATGTCGGTCACGTAATTTGGTGAGGTGCCTACGCGAAGGAACAGCACGTATCCGAGCGTCAACGACGCCAGTCCGGTCAGGATCAGCCGCGGGGCACCGAATCTCTCGATGAGCCGGTCCGCGAAGGGTGCGCTCGAGGCAACCAGCAGGCCGGTCGGGAGCAGCGCCATGGCCATGCCAAGGGGGCTCCATCCCAGTACGGACTGCAGGTAGAGCGTCAGGATGAACTGGAAACTCAGGTAGGAGCCGAACAGCCCCACGGCACTGAGGTTGGCCCGGGCAACCCAGCCTTCCTTGAGGATGCTGAACCGGATCAGGGGGTGCTTGACGCGGTTTTCGATCACGGCGAACGCTGCCAGCACCGCGGTGGAGGCTACGAATCCGGCGATAGTTGCCACAGATCCCCAGCCGTTCCCCGGCGCCGCTACCAGCGTGTACACCAGCCCCAGCATGCCGCCCGCGAGCGTGATGGCGCCCCAGACGTCATGCCCGCTTTCCTGCTCCCCGTCGGCGGCCCGGCCTGGCGCTCCGTCCCGGGGGATGTACTTCAGGCCAAGGATCACGACGGCGATTGCCACCGGAACGGAGACCAGGAAGGTCCAGCGCCAGCTCAGGGAAGTCATGAGGCCTCCCACGACCAGGCCGAGGGAGAATCCGCTGGCGCCGAACGTGGTGAAGATGGACAAGGCACGGTTGCGTTCGCGCCCTTCAGCGAAGCTGGTGGTGATGATCGAGAAGGCAGCGGGAGCCGTGAATGCGGCGGCCAGGCCCTTGACGAAACGGGTGGCGATCAGCAGGGCCGGGTCATCCACCAGTCCGCCGAGCAGGGATGCGGCGGCGAAAACGCTGAGCGCAATCAGGAAGATGCGCCGCCGGCCGAGCAGGTCCGCCATGCGACCGCCGAGCAGGAGCAGGCTTCCGTAGCCGAGCACGTAGGCGGAGACGATCCACTGCAGGGATTCGGTTCCGAGACTAAGTTCGGTGCCGATCGAGGGCAGGGCCACACCGACCATTGATACGTCCAGTGCGTCGAGGGCCAGAACGGTGCACAGGACCAGGAGGAGCATCCATTGTGCACGGGTCCAGCGCACGGCCGTAAGCCGGTCTCCGGCTGATCTTTCAAGGGTGGAAGTTGAAGTCATGGGAACAACTTATATGACACGTCATTGAATGACAAGGAATATTATGACGTGGACTTTTAATTAGTCATGAACTAGAATCGCTGCATGGCAACACCGCAGGACCGCCAGCTGGTTGACCAATGGCGCGGCATCCAGAGCACCTACTTCCGCACCGCGGCCGCGATCGACCGTGCGCTGGAATCGAAGTTCAGCATCGGCCTGACGGAGTTTGAAATCCTGGACCTTGTGGCCGAAAGCACGGATGCGGCATGCCGCATGAAGCAGCTCGGTGAGCGCACGCCCATGACCCAGAGCGCCATGTCCAAGGTGGTGGACCGGCTCGACAAAGCCGGACTCATTTCCCGCCAGTCCTGCGAAGATGACCGGCGCTCACTGTTCCTGGAACTCACCGACGCCGGCCGCGCGCTCCACAGGCAAGCCGCCATCGAACATCGCGCCCTGCTCAGGGAAAACCTGGGCGAAGACTAACCAACTTTCCGTAGGGAACGGGCCAAGGTCGTCGCGGCCGCCGAGTCAAGTGGCGGGGACGACGCGTCCGGTCCGAGGTCGGTAGCTGGCGGCACCCTTTGCAGCCTGGTCGCAACCTTTGAAGTTCTAGCATGGGGGCCAGGACGAAGACGTCTGTTTTCCAGAGGAGTGACCATGACTGTTTATGTACAGCCCGGCCAATCAGGATCCAAGGTCCAGTTCAAGGACCGCTATGAGAACTGGATCGGCGGAGAATGGGTGGCTCCAACGACCGGCCAATACATCGAGAACGTTTCCCCGGTGAACGGAAAGCAATTCACCGAGGTGGCACGCGGCGCCGCCGCGGACGTTGAGCTCGCACTCGATGCCGCGCACAAGGCCGCACCGGCGTGGGGCAAGGCTTCGGCCACAGAGCGCGCCGCCGTGCTGAACAAGATCGCCGACCGGATCGACGCGAACCTTGAGATGCTCGCCGTCGCCGAATCGTGGGACAACGGCAAGCCCATCCGCGAAACGTTGAATGCGGACATTCCGCTCGCCGCGGACCACTTCCGCTACTTTGCCTCCGCCATCCGCGCCCAGGAAGGCCGGCTGTCCCAGCTCGACGACGACACCACGGCCTACCACTTCCACGAACCCCTCGGCGTCGTGGGCCAGATTATCCCGTGGAATTTCCCCATCCTGATGGCCGTCTGGAAGATGGCTCCTGCCCTGGCGGCCGGCAACGCGGTGGTGCTCAAGCCCGCTTCCAACACCCCGGCCTCCATCCTGGTCCTGGCGGAACTCATTGCGGACCTGCTGCCTGCGGGCCTGCTGAATATCGTCAACGGTTTCGGGGCGGAAGTGGGTAAGCCGCTGGCCTCCAGCCCGCGGATCCGCAAGATCGCGTTCACCGGCGAGACCTCCACCGGGCGCCTGATCAGCCAGTACGCCAGCCAGAACCTGATCCCGGTCACCCTGGAACTCGGCGGCAAGAGCCCGAACATCTTCTTCAACGATGTTGCCGAATCCAACGACGCGTTCTACGACAAGGCGCTGGAGGGCTTCACCCTTTACGCCTTCAATCAGGGCGAAGTCTGCAGCAGCCCCTCCCGTGCCCTCGTCCAGGACGGTATCTACGATTCCTTCATGGCCGATGCCGTGGCCAGGACAGAACAGATCATCCAGGGCAACCCGCTGGACACCAACACCCAGATCGGCGCCCAGGCATCCGTGGGCCAGATGGAGAAGATCCTCTCCTACATCGACATCGGACTCGAAGAGGGCGCCACAATCCTGTCCGGCGGTGCACGGACGGAGCTCGATGGGGACCTGGCCGGCGGCTATTACGTCCAGCCGACCATTTTTGAGGGTCAGAACAGCATGCGGATTTTCCAGGAGGAGATATTCGGCCCGGTGGTCTCCGTTGCACGCTTCGGCGACTACAAGGGCGCAGTCAGCATGGCCAACGACACCCTGTACGGCCTTGGCGCCGGCGTCTGGTCGCGTAACGGCAACGTGGCCTACCGTGCCGGCCGTGAGATCCAGGCCGGCCGGGTGTGGGTGAACAACTACCACGCCTACCCTGCCGGGGCAGCGTTCGGCGGCTACAAGTCCTCGGGCATCGGACGTGAAAACCACTCCATGATGCTGGACCACTACCAGCAGACTAAGAACCTCCTGGTCAGCCACTCAGAGAACAAGCTCGGCTTCTTCTAGCCCGGGCAGATAGCACAGCTAGCGTTCAACAAACTGGTACCACGAAGGGGCTTTTACATGACGAGAATGCTGATTATCGGACCACCCGGTTCCGGAAAAGGAACGCAGGCCGAACGGATTTCGGAGCGCCTCGGTGTAGCCGCGGTCTCCACCGGCGACATCTTCCGCGCCAACGTGAAGGGCGAAACTCCTCTTGGCATCGAGGCCAAGAAGTACATGGACGCCGGGGACTTTGTTCCGGACAGCGTCACCAACAAGATGGTCCGCGACCGCCTCAGCGAGTCCGACGTCGAAAACGGCTTCCTCCTGGACGGCTACCCGCGCACCACGGCGCAGGTGGACTACCTTGACGGGATCCTCGCGAACAGCGAAGAAAAGCTCGACGTCGTCCTGCAGCTCACGGCCGACGACGAGGAACTCGTCTCGCGCCTGTTGGGCCGTGCCAAGGAAACCGGCCGGAGCGATGACAACGAAGCCGTGATCCGCCACCGCCTGGACCTGTACCACGAGCAGACCGAGGCCGTTGTGGCCAAGTATGCCGAACGCGGCATCCTGACCCAGGTTGACGGCATCGGCGGGGTCGGCGAGGTCACGGACAGAGTGATGAGCACGCTCGGAGATCTTCTTAAGGTCTCCGCCGTAATCGGACGGTAGTACTCAACCGCCTGCACCGCTGATGAATAGCGGTGATCGAGCCTGTCGGAAACCACCACCGGAATCCGACAGGCTCGACCTGGCTGTACGGGCGAACGCACGGACGATTGACGGCGGCACTGGCCAATTCCTGGGTGCGGCTATGCGGGGGCCAGAGCCCGCACCGAGTTTCGTTCCACGGTGGGACAGTGGATTTTTGTGGGGTCAGCGGCCGGTGCTTCTTCAAGGCCCAGGAGCATCCGCACTCCGGCTGCGCCCAGTTCGTAGTGGGGGAGAGCTACGGTGGAAAGTGGGGGCCGGACGTGGGCGGCGATGACTTCCTGGTTATCGAATCCCACCACTGCCATGTCCTCGGGGATGGAGAGCCCGTGCTCGCGTAGCCCGTCGTATAGCCCCATCGCCATTCGGTCGTTGTAGCAGTACACGGCAGTGGCTTCGCGCTTGAGGAGTTCCTCGGTCGCTCCGTACCCGCCTTCCTGGTCTGGGTAGGCTTCCAAGACCAGGCCCGCGTCGAACGGGATGCCTTCCGCTTCCAGCGCTTCCCTGTAGCCCTGGAGTCGTCCGTCCTTAGCCGGGGCCGGGATGGTGGCGTTGATGAAGGCGATGCGGCGGTGACCGTGTTTCAGCAGGATCTCCGTGGCTGAACGGCCGCCCTGTATTTCATCCGGGACCACGGCCCGGGAGCCTGGTTCCGTGGAAAAGCAGTTGACGAGGACGAAGTCCGACTCCTTAAGGGAGGCCGGGATGTCCGTGGGCCGGTGGAACCAGGTGGAGTAGAGGATTCCGCGCACCTTGTATTCGAGCATCATGGCAATCGCGTCCGTCTCCAGCTCGCGGTTGCCTTCGGTGTTGGCGATGAGAAGTGCGTAGCCGTGCTTCCAGGCTTCATCCTGGGCGCCGTGGATGATCTGGCCGGCAAACGGGGTGGTGGCAATGGCATCGGCTACGAGCCCGATGAACCGCGAACTCCCGCTGACCAGGGTTTGCGCCATGGCATTCGGCCGATAGCCCAGGTCCCGGATGGCGTCCCGCACGCGCTGGCGGGTTTCGTCGGATATCCGGGCAGTCTTTTTCTTGTTCACTACCAGGGAGACGGTGGCAGTCGAAACGCCCGCGGCCTCGGCTACCTGCCGGAGCGTGACGGGTTGAGGGCGCCCGGGACGTTCGAGGGGTGCAGCCGCACCCAGGGGTGTGACCGAACTGTTCTCCTGCGAATTCATGAGTCCTCCTTGAGGAGTATATCCGGCTGTTCCTGCTGTCATCCCTTGCTCCCACCGCTCTCCAGGCCTTGGATCATGGCTTTGTTCAGCACGAGGAAGACCAGCAGCAGGGGCGTGATGGTGATGCAGACGGCGGCAAACGTGGCCGTCCAGTCCGTCTTTCCCATGGCGCCGATGTAGTTCTGCAGGCCCAGTGGAATGGTCTTCAGTTCTTCGGAAAGGACGAAGGTGTTGGCGAAGATGAAATCGTTCCAGATGAAGATGCTGTTGACCAGGACGACCGTCACGACGGTATTTACCGAAAGGGGCAGCGTGATGAGTCCGAAGATCCGGTATGGACCTGCTCCGTCAAGGGACGCGGCCTCGTACGTTTCCCGGGGGATGTATTCAAAGAACGAGGAGAAAAGGTAGATCGACATCGGAAGGGCGAAGCCGGCCAGGGGAATGATCATCGACGGGTACGTGTCGAGCAGGTTGATGGTTGAGTAGTCGATGAAGAGCGGCACGAGGGCGATCTGGACGGGCACGATGATGCCGACCAGGAAAAGGCTGCGGACGAACTTGCTGAACCGGAACCCGAGGACCTGCAACGCATAGGCTGCCATCATTCCCAGCAGCACAATCAGGACATTGGCTCCCATGGTGACGATGAAACTGTTCAGGATGTTCAACCAGAGGTTGCCCGTCTCGAAGGCGCGGGCGTAGTTCTCCCACGTCAGGGACTTTGGCAGTGCGAAGGGGTCGCCGGTCGCGAAGTCGTGTTCGGTGCGGAGGCTGGTGATGAAAAGCCAGGCGAGAGGGTAGACCTGCACGATGACGATGAGGGCGATGAGCACTCTTGACAGGGTGCTGTGAAGCGTGGGCGGCTTGCGTCGGCGGAGCGGCGGCAGGCCGTCTGATGGGACTGCCACAGGCCTGGTGATCGGAGCTGCCGGCGCGGTCATGCGTCCGCCTTTCGTTTGAGCAGGAAGAGGATGAGCCCTACGGCCACCAGGCACTCGACGACGATGAATACGGCGATGGTGCTGGCGTATCCGAAGTCGGTGCTCGAGAAGGCCGTCTTGTACATGTAGGTGGTCAGCAGCTCCGAGGACTGTCCGGGGCCGCCGTTGGTCATGAGGTAGGGGATGTCGAATCCGCGCAGGCCGTAGGTGGTTGCCATGATCGTGGTGGTGATCCAGACGGGCATGATGTGCGGGAAGCGGATCTTGGTGAACAGTTGCCACCGCGAGGCGCCGTCGAGGCGGGCCGCCTCCTCAAGTTCCTGCGGGACGGACAGCAGCGCCGCGTAGATGATGAGCATGTACAGGCCGGTGAACCGCCACCCTTCCGGAGCCGATACTGCGGTGAGCACGGTGTTGATGTCCGAGAGCCACGGCCGTTCAAGGGCGCCGAGGCCGATCCAGTGCAGGAGCTGGTTGAGCAGGCCAACCGGTTCGATCGAGTAGATGCGCACGAAGAGGAACGCGATGGCCACGGTGGAGATCACCGCCGGCAGCAGGTAGAGGGTCTTGATGAGCTCGCGGCCGCGTCGCATTGAGGTGAGGAGGCTGGCCACGAGCAGGGCGCCGCCGAGCTGCAGCACCAGGCAGATGGCGAGATATCCGAGGGCGTTGAAGAAGGAGCGCCAGAAGATGTCGTCTGCGGTGAGCATCCGCACGTAGTTGGCGAGCCCTACGAACTCCATGTCGCTGATGCCGTTCCAGGAGAAGAAGCTGAGGAACAGCGACTGCACGATGGGGAACAGCACGGCGACGCAGTAAAGGAGCAAGGGTGGGAGCAGGAACACCAGGACAGAAAGTCGTGACCTGTTGGGAAGCATGGCTAGGCCTTTCGGGTGGGGGCCGCAGCCGCAGCCCCCACCGCTGTGATTACTTGAAGAACTTCGGGGCGTTCTGCGCGATGGTGCTGTCCATCGTGCTGGTGAACTGTTCGGGCGTGATATTGCCCTGGACGAGGAGCACTAGCTCCTGCTGCAGCCGGCCGTTGGTTGTCGGGTCAAGCTGGGTGTCCCACGGCATGGCCTGCTTGCCCCCGAGGTCGTTGGCCTTCTCCAGGGCCTTCTTGTACAAGGGTGTGGCGTTGGCCGGCAGGGCGGTCTCCACATTGGTGGTCGGCGAGAGTGCACCGGTGGCAGCGTATTCGGCCGGGTACTTCTTCAGCGCGAACTTCAGGAAGTCGCTGACCAGCGGGTCGTAGGTCTTGGAGTTGACGGCCATTCCAATGCCCGACGGCGACACGAACTCGTTTGCCGCCGTGACGGATCCTGCAGTGGTTGGCAAGGTGAAGAAATCGATGTCCTCGCGCACTTCAGGATTCAGCTTGTCCGTTGCCAGGCTGGGCAGCTCCCAGGTGCCGATGTTGTACATCGCTGCCTGGCCGGAGGTGAACTGGTTCTGGGCGTCGGAGTAGCCCTGCGATGAGAAGCCATCCTGGAAGCACTTGGCCTTGCCCAGCGCCGCCAGCCATTCGACGGTCTTCTGGCCTGCGGGGTCAGAGAACTTCGCTTCGCCCTTCTTGAGCTTCTGGATGAAGTCCGGCCCGGCTTCACGGAACGGCTGGTAGGCGACGTACCGCTCGAGCGGCCACTGGTCCTGGCCGTCGATGGCGATGGGGGTGATGCCGGCATCGCGCAGGGCGGTGCACATGGCGGGGATGTCATCGAGGGACTTCGGGACGGAGACCCCGGCCTTCTGCAGCAGGGCTTTGTTGTACCAGACGAACTCCAGCTCGAACTGGAACGGGATCATGTTCAGGGACCCGTCGTCGAACCGTTGGTAATCCAGCGCGCTGGGCCGGTAGTCGTCGTAGACGTCCAGGGACTTCAGCAGCTTTTCGGCGTCGACCATTTTGCCTTGTTTGGCCAGTTGTTGGGCGAAGGGCGTGGCGTCGGTGTCGAAGAGCTCGGGGAGCTTGTTGGCCGCGGCCAGCGTCTCGAGCTTTTGGATGTAGGAGGGCCGGTCGGGAGTGGTGATGAGCTTCAGTTCGAAGCCCGGGTGGTCTTTGGCGTACTCGTCCGCCAGCTTCTTCATGATGTTGATGACGGCCCCGTCGGCCGGCCGCGAAAGCAGCCACGAGATTTCACGGGCTTTGATTTCCCCGGTGGGGCTGACGTTGGAAGGGTCACTGGACCCTCCGCCGCCGCAGGCTGTCAAAGCCAGGGCGGTGACGGCTGCGACAGCGGCAGCACGGAAGAGTTTTTTCATGAGGGCAATCTCCTTTGATTGGAACGGAGGATGAGGGTGGTGTGTATTTAGTTGTCGGTGCGCTGACGTATTTGAAGTTCAGTGACGGTGACGGATCCTTCGCCGGCGAAAACGCCGATCCGCCCCGCGGGCAAGTCGTAGATCCTGGTGCTGAGGGCCACCTGCCGGTCCAGGACGGCAACGCAGATGTCGCCGTCGACGATGACTTCCAGGGTGTGTTCGCCGGGGGAAAGGTCGCACGGGCGTTCCAACTCGATGTGGAACGGAATGTCGCCGGAGACATGCCATTGCGCGTCTCCGGTGCTGGTCCTTGGCCATCGGTCGAAGACGAGCCTGCCGCGCTTCGGTTCCAGGCGCAGCACGTAGGACTGGTCACCGTCTGGCCCTGAGCGCAGCAGCAGACCGCATTCCGTTGTCCCGGGGGCAATGTCCAGCACTGCCTTCGCGTAAAACTGGCTGGGCAGTTCTTCCTCCGAGACGACCGCGGTGTATCCGTCCGGGACGTTGAGCCGGGTGGGCAGATCGTGCGCCAGAGACACCGGGACGTCCTCCCAGAAGCTGTCCACCAGTTCATCGGCGAAGGCGAACCCGAGCGTTCCGTCCGCATTTTGGCGGGCTTCCAGGACGGACATCGTGCCTGCCCACTGCCAGGGTCCGTCGTCGCGGTTGCCTTCCTTGCTGGCGATCCAGCCGAAAAAGAAGCGGCGCCCGTCCCGCTCCGCGGTCTTTGAGGCGTAGTAGGCGCGCCCGTCGATGCTGTCCAGGTCCGGTACCGTCCACGGGCCGTCGGGGCTCTTGGCCATGCGGTACCGGGTGGTGAACGATTCGGAGAACTCCGAGTAGACCATGTACCACCAGTCACCCCACGCGAAGACATCCGGGCATTCATGCGTGATGTAGCGGCGCGGATCCCAGAACGGTTCGGTGTGCCGCCAGTTCATCAGGTCATCGGACACGCACTGCGCAATGACGCCGCGTCGGCGTTCAGGTCCTGTGGAGTGCCGTGCCGCCAGCAGCATCCGCCACTGGCCTGACGCCTCATCCCGGAAGACGAACGGATCCCGCCAGTCCCCGGACTCATAGCCGTCCGGGGCGCCGAAAGTGAGCTCGGGGTGCTTCACCCAGGTCTGCATGCCATCGGTGCTGGTGGCCTGCATGACCAGTTGCAGGGGAACGCCGTCCGGTCCGAGGTTCCGTGGGTTCTGTCCGGTGTAGAACAGGCGGTGGTTGCCGCTTTCATCGACGACGACGCTGCCCGTGTAAGCGTTGAAGTCCAGGTCGGTGTCGCTTCCGTGGTGGAGCGAAACACCCTGGTCCGCAAACTGCGTGAGGTCTTTGGTGGTGACCAGGTTCCACGAGGTCCCCGGCTTCGGGTCTGAGCGGACCTCGTGAAGGTAGAAGAGCCAGAACTCCCCGTCCTTCTCGAAGGGGATAAGATCGCCAACCCATCCATCGGAGGGCTGGAAGAAAACTGAGCGTTTCATCGGCACTGATGTCCATTTCTGCTAAAACGTTTGATCACCTGTAATCTAGCCCTAATCGGAATCCTGATCAAGCGTTTTAGCAAAGTTTAGGTTTATTCTTTCGCTGGTCTTAATCCGGAAGATGCGGACAGCGCGGAAGCAGCCTCAGACTTCCCACGGGCCCGGTTCCGGAAGCTTCGGACGAAACAGCACTGCCGGCCGACAGGAAGCTCCTGAGGGCCGGCAGTCTGGTTCAGGTACTAGCTGAATTCGCGGATGGTGATTCCGGAGAAGGTCGCAGGGCCGCCGTCGGCGTACAGTGAGATTCCGGTGTCGCCGTCTGCGAAGTGCACCTGCTGCGAGAGCACCGTTTGCCCGGCATTGACGAAGACTTCGACGCTCTGTTTGTCGACGAATATGCGCAGGTGCACTGAGCGTGCGGCGGCGTCGATGGGCGCCGCCGCCCGAGTGTACGGCACGAGCGAGAAGCCGCCCTGGTCCGAAGGGGCGCGGTCGACATAGACCTCGTCAACGTACTTGCCGATGTTCGTGTGGCGCGTGCCGTTGGCGGAGCGCCCCACCGATACGCCGACGTTCGCGGCAGCATCCCATGAGATGTCGAGTTCGAGTTCGTAGGCGCTGCCGCTCCACGGCAGCACGGCGCTGCCGTTCACGCTGCGGTCGGGCAGCACGGTTGTCGAGCTGACGTAGTTTGAGAGCGCCCCGACCGGGGCGCTGAGTAGGCTGTACCAGCCTTCTGGCTGACGCTCCAGGCGCAGCTCGCGCACGATCGAGTTCTGGCCGTTGTACCCGTCGGAGGCATCGGTGGGAACATCGCGCGCGGCGTACTTCCAGTTGTTCATCCAGGCGACGGCGTACCGTCGTTCGTCCGGTGCATCGACCGCCGGCCAGGTCACGGCGGCGTACCAGTCCCAGCCCCAATCGAGCCACTGCGGGTCGAGGTTTTTGGTGATAAATTGTTCGCCATCCCAGGCGCCTGTCCAGTAGGCGAAGGTCATCGGCAGGCCGATGCTGTAGGCGTCCATGCTTGCGCCGAGCACCCAGTGCCGTGTGCCGTCATTGGCGGTCATTTGGAAAAGGTCGGGGCACTCGATGCCGCCAAGCGCGTGATTCGGGTAGTCGAAGTTGCGTTTCAGCTGCCAGTCGCGCAGATTCGGTGAGGTGTAGAACGCTGCGTATCGGGCTCGGCCGATGACGCACACCCACTCGCTGCGCGCCGCATCCCAGTGGATCTTCGGGTCGCGGAACCATTCCGCGTTCTCGATCTCCGCCGGTGTCGTCGCGGTCCGGCCGTCGGTATTGACGATCACCGGATTGGGGAGTGCCGTAAAGGTGTAGCCGCCGTCGGTTGACCAGTACAGGTACTGCTCCTGGTACTTGCGGATGTTGTCGGTGGGCTGCGTCGCGAGCGCCACGATGGCCCCCGCGCCGAAGCCCGCAGTATTTGACGTGTCGACGACTGCCGAGCCCGACCACACGGGAAAGTCCGGCTGCAGCGGCAGCGCGACTCCGTGATGGGTGAAGGTCACCCCGTCGGTGGTTGTGGCGTGGTCCCACCCGCCGGGGCCGTTGTTCTGCCCGGAGTGCAGGTAGTACAGGTGGTGTGCGCCGTTGGCATACACCGGGCGCTGCGGGTCGCACAGCCAACCGGACGGCGGGGTCAGGTGGTAGACGGCACGCAGTGATCCCTGGGCCTGGGCGGCCGTGATGGGCATGCCGCTGCTCATGAACAGGGTGAGTGCTCCTGCTCCTGTGCCTTGCAGGACGTGGCGCCGAGAAAAATCGTGGGTCATGTTTGCTTCCTCGCAAAGGGTGGTAGCTGCAGGCATCAACTTTGATGCCCGGTCCTGCTTAAGCGTTTGATCAAGCTAAAGATAAGTGTTGGCGCCTGTCGTGATCAAGCGTTTTAGCGGATCATTTTTTGAATCTCTTCTATGGGCCGGGCGGAATCCCAGCCTCCGGGCGCAAGCTGACCTTCGCGGGACCACGCCCTCGGGGCTTCTGCCGCCCGAGTGGTGGGGCCGGCCGACAGCCGCCGGCCAGGCGATTGAACCCGCCTCCCTGCGGCGAGCCGCCCAGGATGACGTGATCTTTCCCGGAGCCAGCTTGCCCGGCAGGGTGCTGTCAAAGGTCGGTGTCGCATCCCCGCGGATCCACCCCGACCAGGTGGTTCTGTACCGCTTCACCCGGACCGGCTGACGCCTACGTCGGATGTTGGGCAGGGGTAGGTTCCCTTGACAAAATTACTGACTGGACTCAGAATTGAGTTCAGTCAGTAATTGAGTGGTGCCACATCAATTACTGACTGGACTCAGAATTGAGTTCAGTCAGTAATTGAGTGGTGCCACATCACCAAGAGGGAGTCGGAACCATGAGAGCGTTCGTCGTCACAAAGTACAAGGGCGCACTGCAGGAATCGAATGTTCCTGAGCCCACAGTGGGGGAGCGGGATGTGCTGGTGCAGGTGCAGGCCGCGGGCCTCAATATGCTCGATGAGAAGATCCGGGCGGGCGAGTTCAAGCAGATCCTGCCGTACCGGCTTCCTTTGATCGCCGGAAATGATGTCGCGGGAACCGTCATCCGTGTCGGTTCGAAGGTACGCGCGTTCAAGCCTGGCGACGAGGTTTACGCACGCCCCGGCCAGGACCGCATCGGCACGTTCGCCGAGCGAATCGCCATCGCCGAGGCCGATCTGGCGCTGAAACCGGCTTCAATCAGCATGGAGGAGGCGGGCTCGCTTCCACTGGTCGCGCTGACCGCGTGGCAGGCGCTTGTTGAGCGCGGCAACGTGGGGCCCGGCCAGAAGGTCCTCATCCACGCCGGCGCCGGGGGAGTCGGATCGATCGCGATCCAGCTCGCCAAGCACCTCGGCGCAACCGTCGCGACCACAGCAAGTGCCTCAAACATGGACTTCGTGCGCGAGCTCGGCGCAGACACCGTCATTGACTACCGCAGCCAAGACTTCGAACAGCTCCTGAGCGGCTACGACTTGGTGCTGGACAGCCTGGGCGGCGGAAATCTCGAGAAGTCCCTGCGCGTGCTCAAGCCTGGCGGCAAAGCGATCGGCATTGCCGGGCCTCCGGACCCGGCATTTGCCCGCGAAGCCGGCCTGAACCCGGTGCTCCGCCTGGCGATCAGCGGCCTCAGCGCAGGGATCCGCCGGCAGGCCAGGAAGCTCGGCGTCAGTTACGAGTTCCTGTTCATGCGCGCCAGCGGCGACCAGCTGCGCCAGATCACCGCACTGATCGACGGCGGCGCGCTCCGCCCCGTCGTCGGCCGCGTTTTCCCTTTCGGCCAGACCATCGAGGCCCTCGAGGGTCTGGAAAAGGGCGGCATCCGTGGCAAGGCCGTCATCAGCAACCCCTGAGGACAACCAAGGCACCGACACCATCTTCACCAGGCGACTACCAACCAACTTCACAGGAGAACCGTCATGAACGCGCACGAGCCCTTGAACGAACCCGTAGTTATGTCCTACGCCAAAGCGCCGGCCAGCGCCATCAGCGCCGGCGGCGTCACCTACGCCTACCGCGAGCTTGGACCCAAGGGCGGCATTCCCGTCATCTTCTTCGTCCATCTCGCCGCGACCTTGGATAACTGGGATCCACGCATCATCGACCCCATCGCAAAAAACCACCACGTCATCACGTTCGACAACCAGGGTGTGGGCGCCTCGACCGGCCGGGTGCCCGACAGCATCGAGGCGATGGCCGACGACGCCTACACCTTCATCAAGGCGCTCGGATTCGACAAGATCGACATCTTCTCCTTCTCCCTCGGCGGCATGGTTGCCCAGGACCTGGTGCTCAAGCACCCCGACCTCGTCCGCAAGCTCGTCCTCACCGGCACCGGCCCCAGGGGCGGCAAGGACATGGACAAGGTCGCCGGGACCACCTACTACGACATGCTCCGCGCGGCCCTGACCCGGTCCGACCCCAAGGAATTCCTGTTCTTCAACCGCGACACCGCGGGCAAGCAAGCCGGTAAAGCATTCGTGAAGCGACTCGAGGAGCGAACCGCCGACCGCGACGCGCCGATCAAGGTCAAGGCGTTCCAGACCCAGTTGAAAGCCATCAGGAAGTGGGGGCGCGGGACGCCGGCTAACCTGTCGAAGATCACCCAGCCCACCCTGATCGCCAACGGGGACAACGACCGGATGGCGCCCTCGATCCTCTCTCAGGATCTGCACCGCCGCATCAACGGCTCCGAGCTGATCATCTACCCGGGTTCCGGCCACGGCGGTATCTTTCAGTTCCACGACAAGTTCGCCCCCATCGCGGCACAGTTCCTCTCCCGCTGACGGCGTTCCTTAGGAAGCAAAGCAGGAGAGAAATGAACACCACCCCGACGGCGGCAGCTGAGCCTGAGAAAACGAGAAGCTCTGGGACACCCCTGGCCTGTCCGACCCCCTGGCGTCTTCGCCTCCCTCGGTCCACGCCTACGACGTCTTGGCGGTCAGCTGTGGGTATACGGCCTCGATGGGGGCACTGAGTCCGGCCTTGAGCTGTACGGACGTGTCGTCGGCGAGAACCTCGTACTCACCGGCTTCCACGGCATCCAATACGGTACGCACGAGATCGGCCGGGTCCGTCTTGGGCTCGGTGGTGTGTGCTGCCATCGCGGTGTCGACATAGCCGACGTGTACGCCCACAACGTGGACGCCTGCGGGGGCGAGTTCCAGGCGCATTGAGTTGGTGGCCGACCAGAGGGCCGCCTTGGTGGCGCTGTAGATGCCGGCGACGGCGTACCAGCTCAGGGCGGAGTGGATGTTGATGATCGCAGACTCTTCCCTCGCTGACAGGGTCGGAGCGAATGCCCGGGTGAGGAACAATGGGCCGAGGAAGTTCGTCTCGACGTTGGTTCGGATTTCTTCAATGGTGTGGGTGAGAATGCCACTGCTGGCCACGGAGGCTCCGGCGTTGTTGATCAACACCGTGATGTCCCCGGCGGCCTCGACCGCTGCCTGTATGGAGGCCGGGTCCGTGACATCGAGGGTGAGCGGGACGATGCGCTCGTCCTCCCAGTTGCGGGGAGACCGGGCTGTGGCGTACACCTTGCTTGCGCCGCGGGCGAGGGCGTCGTGAACGAACTCCGTTCCAATGCCTCCGTTCGCACCAGTTACGAGAACGATGGATCCCTTAAGTGAGGGCATGGTGTGTCTTCTTCCGTTGCGATGAAGCCGTGTTCAGAGGCCATGCGAAGATGAGAGCAGTATCTGAGCAGCAGCATTAGTGACTGCGATCATAACTGAGTGTAGTCAGAGTTTATTCCCGGGAAGGTCACCATGTCGCTCGCATCCAAGTCCGTCGGCCGGCGCGAACGCAACAAGCAGGAGAAGCTTGACCGCATCACCGCTGCGGCCAGGGAACTCTTCTCAACGCATGGCGTCGACGAGGTCACCACGCAGCAGATCGCCGATAGGGCCGACATCGGCACCGGCACGCTGTTCCTCTACGCCAAGACCAAGGGCGAGCTCCTCCTTCTCGTTCAGAACTCCAGCTATGTCGACGCGCTGGTGCGCGGCCGGGCGGCGGCCGCGGATATCCCCGAAGTCCTTGATGCCGTGATGGCAATCGTGCGGCCCGTCGTGGAATGCAACCGCACCCAGATTGACAACGGACGGACCTACTTGCGGGAAATGATCTTCGGGGATCCCGAAGAACCTCACCACCGGGACGCACTCGCCCTGACGGGTCAAACTGAGGAAGCCATCGTCGCGATCCTGCGGCGCGATGAAAGCGTCGGCGAACCCGAGGCCGCGGCCCAGGCGCACATCATCTCCGCCATTATGTTTGTCAGCATGGCGGCAACCGTCAATATCGGCAGCACCGTCGACGACCTTCTGCAGGACATTAGGAGGCAGACCGAGGTCCTCCTGAGCCCGAAGAAAAGTGCCGCAGGTCGATGAAGAGGAATCCGCGACCGTCTGGCCTTCGGTGCAAGTGCCGTTGGCCAGGAATTACGATGTGACGACGCTCTCCCGACGCGTTGTCATCCAGCAGTTGCTGATCGCACAACGCACCATTCGTTGCCCTCCGGATCCTGGAGCACTTGGAACGTACCCACGGCACTCACCTGGATCGTGCCCACTCTGACAGCTCCGAGGGCTTCAGCGGCGACGGAGGCTGCCGGCACGTCGTCAACGTGCACGTCTATGTGTAGACGGTTCTTCCCTTGCTTGGTCTCGGGCACTCGTTGGAAGGCTAGGCGCGACCACCCCGGCGGATCGATGAAGGACCACGCATCGCTTCGATGCACTGGTTCACCACCGAGGACCGTGGACCAGAACTCGGCGAGTGCGGCGGGCTCTTGGCAATCCACTACGACCTCATCAACGCGTCCAATCATTTCCTGAGCCTACCGCCGCGCCGGAGACGCGAAGTCCAGATACCCGCCTCGGCCGTCGCCCGGTCGGCGAGTCCCGGTGGTTAGTCGTTTGCGTAAAGGATGGACGTGCCATTCCTCCGGAGATCGCTGAGGGTGGGGTCACTCTTTGGGCCGTCTGTGATGATTCCCGCGATCTCGTCGAGGGGCAGGACTTTGTAGCGGGAGGAGACTCCAATCTTCTCGGCGCTAGCGAGAACGTAGGTGTCGGCTGCCCGCCTTGCGAGTGCCCGCTTCATGGCAGCTTCGTCAACGTCCCCCGTGGTCAACCCCTCGGAGGAGTGCACGCCGGTCACGCCGAGCAGGAACAGGTCGGCCGAGACTGACTGTGCGGCCTCAACCGCCGCGGCACCGCAGGTTACCGCCGAATGTTTGAACAGACGACCACCGATGAGGAAGACGTCGATGCCCGCATGCGACACAAGCGCTGCTGCGATCGTGGGACTGTGCGTAATGACTGTGCATGAGAGGGAGGGTGCGAGGGCCCGAACAACGGCGAGGGTTGTGGTGCCGCCGTCGAGGATGACGGTGCTGCCTGGATCGATAAGGCGGGCGGCGCGGCGGGCGACCCGATCTTTGCTTTCCGGCTGAACGGTGGTGCGGGCGTCGTAGTCCGCAATCGCCGGAGAGATAGGCAGGGCTCCGCCGTACACGCGTTGGCACAGTCCGGCGGCGGCGAGTTCCCGAAGATCACGGCGGATACTGTCACCGGACAGACCGAGTTCCGCCGCGATTTCCTTGGCGACAAGCTTTCCTTCTTCCGCGAGGCGGTTGAGGAGGAGAGTGTGACGTTCAGCAGCTAGCATTCACGTTCCTTCCGAGTTTCGCATGTTTTTACACTATTCTAAGGGTCATGACTACTTCCATGATGATCCTGATCGCTGGCCCATACCGTTCCGGGACAGGTGATGACCCGGTTCTGCTGCGCCGCAACCTTGCCCGCCTTGAGAAGGCGGCGTGGCCGATCTTCCAGGCCGGGCATTTGCCTATGATCGGTGAGTGGGTCGCACTCCCCGTCCTGGAGAGCGCGGGAGTAGATGATCTCTCGGATCCGCTGGCCGGCGAGGTGATGTATCCGACAGCTGAACGCCTGCTCGAGCGATGCGATGCCGTACTGCGGCTTGCCGGCGAGTCACGCGGCGCAGACCAGGACGTTGCGATAGCCCGAGGACGCGGCATCCCTGTGTACTACAGTCTCGATGAGATCCCCGGCGTCGTCCGGACGCGAACGGGCGTGATGCAGTGAAATCGACCTGGCTGGATGCTTCGCTTGGACAGCCGGGCGTGGACACTCCGGATAGCAGGGGGCGAACAGGACTGGACCGTGAAGGTCTCGGCCTGCGCCGTAACCCAGACGTCGGGATCACTCGTGTCGAGGTGACATCGGAAGGGTGGCATGTTCTGCGACGAACCACTTTCACGTACCGCCGACGGGACGGGCAGCAGGTCATTGAGCAGCGGGAGACCTATGACCGAGGCAACGGTGCCACCATCCTGGTGTACGACCCGGTTCGGAGAACTGTCCTCCTGACCCGACAGTTCCGGTTCCCCGCATACGTCAACGAGCACGTAGACGGCATGCTCATCGAAACAGCCGCTGGCCTCCTGGATGATGATGCTCCCGATGTCGCGATCCGACGGGAGGCAAGCGAAGAACTCGGCGTCAGGCTCGGGGATCTACAGCACGTGTTCGACCTCTACATGAGCCCCGGGTCTGTCACCGAGCGCGTCCACTTCTACGCCGCACCCTACGCCCCCAACGATCGGACAGGCCCCGGGGGCGGCCTCCAGGAGGAGGGAGAAGATATTGAAGTTGTCGAGATTCCCTTCGACGAAGCACTCGCCATGACATCCGATGGCAGGATCGTCGACGGCAAGACCGTCATTCTTCTTCAATGGGCCGCTATCACGCACCTTTTCTAAGCCGGTCGGAAGTCGAAGGCCTCGCTAACCAACTGCACCTTGCGCATGGCATGGTGCGTAACCACCACTCGTCGGCGATGACGAAGCTCCACGTCGAGCCCCGCCTTGCCTTGCCGCCGCGTCCTTTACTTAGGAGCAGGGCAGGATCTGAAGAGGTAGGGCAACACGCGAAGTAAGCGCCCCAGAGACAAGGCGAATACGCTGTCGGAGAACCGTCCCATTTTCCCCGTCGCAGCCCGGATGAATCCCAGCCTCCGGACGTAAACTGACCTTCGCACTACCTCCAGCTCGAACACCAGCGGGACAGAACCTTTGGAGCCGCATTGCTCTGGAAACTGCTTGTTGAATACCTGCGGCCGCACCGGCAGTTGCTGATCGCCGTCGTGGTTTTCCAGCTGGCGCAGTCCATCGCGTCGCTGTACCTGCCCACGCTGAACGCGGACATCATCGATGAGGGCGTGGCCAAGGGGGACACCGGCGTTATCCTCAGCCTGGGCGGCCTCATGCTGGGAATCACGCTGCTGCAGATCGTGTGCGCCGTGATTGCCGTGTACTTCGGGGCGAAGGCCGCCATGGGCGTGGGCCGGGACCTGCGCGGTGCGATCTTCGCGCGAGTGGGGGAGTTCTCAGAGCAGGAGGTCACGAAGTTCGGCGCGCCCAGCCTGATCACCCGGTCCACCAATGATGTCCAGCAGGTACAGCAGCTTGTGCTGATGGCCGCCACCATGATGGTGGCCGCGCCCATGCTCGCCATCGGCGGCGTGATCATGGCCGTCCGGCAGGACGTGCAGCTGTCCTGGCTGATCGCCGTCGCCGTGCCCGTGCTTATGATCGGGGTGGGGCTGATCATCATCCGGATGGTGCCGCTGTTCCGGAAGATGCAGAAGCGGATCGACACCGTGAACCGGGTGCTCCGCGAGCAGCTCACCGGCATCCGGGTGGTGCGCGCCTTCGTCCGCGAGGACATCGAGACCGCCCGCTTCGCCCAGGCCAACGAGGACGTCACGGACACCGCGCTGCGTGCCGGCCGGCTGATGGCGCTCGCGTTCCCCGTGGTGATGCTGGTGCTGAACGTCTCCAGCGTGGCGGTGATCTGGTTCGGCTCGTTCCGGATCGAGGACGGTTCCATGCAGGTGGGCACCCTCATCGCGTTCCTGAGCTACCTTATGCAGATCTTGATGTCCGTCATGATGGCCACGTTCATGGCCGTGATGATCCCGCGCGCCGCGGTCTCCGCGGACCGGATCGGCGAGGTGCTGGGCACCGAGTCGAGCGTCCGGCCGCCGAAAAATCCCGTCAGCAGCGCGGTGCGCCGCGGGGAGCTGGAAATGCTCGACGCCGGATTCGCCTACCCGGGTGCCGACCAGCCCGTCCTCTCCGGGATCAGCTTCACCGCAAAGGCAGGGCAGACGACGGCGATCATCGGCAGCACCGGCGCGGGCAAAACCACCCTGGTGAACCTCATGCCGCGGCTGTTCGACGCCACCACCGGCTCGGTACGGATCGACGGTGTGGACGTGCGTGAGCTGCACCCGGACCTGCTCTGGGGGCACATTGGCCTGGTCCCGCAGCGGCCCTACCTGTTCACCGGAACCGTCCGCAGCAACCTGCAGTACGGCAAGCCGGACGCCACCGAGGACGAGCTCTGGACCGCGCTGGAGATCGCGCAGGCCCGGGACTTCGTGGAGGAAATGGAGGGCGGCCTGGACGCGCCCATCTCCCAGGGCGGCACCAACGTCTCCGGCGGGCAGCGGCAGCGGCTGGCCATCGCCCGGGCACTGGTGAAACGGCCCGAGCTGTATATCTTTGACGACTCGTTCTCCTCGCTGGACACCGGCACCGACGCCCGCTTGCGCCGTGCCCTCAAGCGAAGTACCGCCGGTGCCACGCTGGTGATCATCGCCCAGCGGGTGTCCAGCATCGTGGACGCGGACCAGATATTAGTGCTCGACGACGGCAGGATCGTCGCGCGCGGAACGCACAGTGAGCTGCTTGAGACGTCCGAGACGTACCGCGAGATCGTCTCCTCCCAGCTGGCAGCGGAGGAGACGGTATGAGCGCGCCGCACCGGCCGCCGTCGGGCGCTGCCGCTTCTCACAATGCTGCCCCCGGCGGAACCGCACCGGCCTCCAAAACCGGGACAGCCGACGTCGCACGTATTCCCCGTCCGGTCCGGGGACCGGGCCAGGGCGGGCCGTTTGCGGGGATGAACGTTCCGGCGGAGAAGGCGATGAGTTTCGGGCCGTCGGCCAAGCGGCTGCTGGGCACGTTGCGGCCCGAGCGGGCGTGGCTGCTGCTGGTGCTGATCATGGGGGTGGCCAGCGTGACGCTCTCGGTGATCGGGCCGCGGCTGCTGGGGGAGGGCACCAACCTGATTTTCGCCGGGGTGGTGTCCCGGGAGCTGCCCGCGGGGGTGAGTAAGGCGGAGCTGATCGCGCAGCTGCGGGCGGCGGGGGAGAACCAGCGGGCGGACATGCTGACGCCCATGGCGCTGACGCCGGGGGAGGGGATCGACTTCGCGGCGCTGTCCAGCGTGCTGCTGTGGGCGCTGGTGCTGTACGTGCTGGCGTCGGCGTTTATGTGGGTGCAGGCGTATGTGCTGAACGGGGTGGTGCAGCGGACGGTGTTCGGGCTGCGCGGGGAGGTCGAGGCGAAGATCCACCGGCTGCCGCTGCGGTATTTCGATTCGATCCAGCGCGGCGAGCTGTTGAGCCGGGTGACCAACGACGTCGACAACATTTCCCAGAGCCTGCAGCAGTCCATCAGCCAGGCGGTCACGTCGGTGCTGACAGTGGTGGGTGTGCTGGTGATGATGTTCATCCTCTCGCCCACGCTGGCGCTGATCGCGCTGGTGACCGTGCCGCTGACGCTGGGGATCACGGCGCTGATCGCCAAGCGCTCGCAGAAGCTGTTTGTGGCGCAGTGGAAGAACACGGGGGAGCTGAACGGGCAGATCGAGGAGACGTACACCGGGCATGCGCTGGTGAAGGTGTTCGGCCGGCAGCGCGAGGTGGAGGAGCGGTTCCGGCAGAAGAACGTGGAGCTGTACGACGCGAGCTTCGGGGCGCAGTTCATTTCCGGGCTGATCATGCCGGCCATGACGTTCATCGGGAACCTGGTGTACGTGGGGATCGCAGTGGTGGGCGGCCTGCAGGTGGCGTCCGGGACCATGCAGCTGGGCGACGTGCAGGCGTTCATCCAGTACTCGCGGCAGTTCACCATGCCGCTGGCGCAGCTGGGGTCCATGGCCAACCTGCTGCAGTCCGGGGTGGCTTCCGCCGAGCGGGTGTTCTCGTTGTTGGATGAGGATGAGGAGTCGCCGGATCCTGCTGCTGGCGTTTCGGCCAATGGCGCCGGGCGCGGGCGGCTGGTGTTTGAGGACGTCTCCTTCTCCTACTCGCCGGACAAGCCGCTCATCTCTTCGCTTTCTTTGGTGGCGGAGCCGGGGCAGACGGTGGCGATTGTCGGGCCGACCGGCGCGGGCAAGACCACTTTGGTGAATCTGATGATGCGGTTCTACGAGCTGGATGCGGGGCGGATAACGCTCGACGGCGTGGACGTCACCTCAGTGCCGCGGCGTGAGCTGCGCTCGCGGCTGGGCATGGTGCTGCAGGATACGTGGCTGTTCGGCGGGACCATCCGGGACAACATCGCGTACGGCCGACCCTCAGCGACCGAGGACGAGATCCTGGAGGCTGCGCGGGCGACGTACGTGGACCGGTTCGTGCACTCACTGCCGGAGGGGTACGACACGGTTTTGGAGGACGAGGGCTCGAACGTGTCAGCGGGGGAGAAGCAGCTGCTGACGATTGCCCGGGCGTTCCTGCCCCGGCCTTCTGTTTTGATTCTGGACGAGGCGACTTCTTCAGTGGACACACGGACCGAGGTGCTGGTGCAGAAGGCCATGCGTGCGCTGCGGTCCGACCGGACGAGCTTCGTGATCGCGCACCGCCTGTCCACTATCCGCGACGCCGACCTCATCCTGGTGATGGAAGCCGGGCAGATCGTGGAGCAGGGGACGCACGCTTCGTTGTTGGCGGCGGGTGGGGCTTACGCGCGCCTGTACGAGGCCCAGTTCGCGGCTCCGGTGGCGGAGGTCTAGGGGTACCTTCGGTTCTGTGGCGTGGGCGCACGCCTGCCAGACGTGCTTCCTGCCTCGGACCGGGATGACTGTAACACTGTCGACGGGGACCTAATCGAAGCCGGAATCAAAAAAAGGGAACGACATGGTGGTGCCGGTGGTGAAAGGTTACTTATTCTAGGCGGTTTGTGTCGTGTTGACTGTCAGTCCCGCTCGTTATGCTGAGTGGCAGCGACCCAAAGAATAGGACCCCATGACAACCACCGTTTGTGCCTGGTGCAAAGCACACTCAAACATGACGCCCGTATCGGGCCCCATATTCAAGCCCGGCCCGGATAGGCCTGAACCGTCCCGGGAATCATGCCGCCTGTTTGTTGGCGGCGTCGTCGGGTAACGAGCCGGTTTGTAGATCATAATATGTCTGCTCATATTCCTCTGGCGTCTGGTGAT
>NZ_JBTNDQ010000025.1:0-40574 GCF_054510915.1 Pseudarthrobacter arbutini
AACGCTCACGACCAGCAAACAAGCCGCCAAACCCAAGCCCGCCACGCGCGCACTTCGGAATGATTCCACGAAGAATGCTACGCGCGCATCTTGACATGATTCCCCGGGGGCAACCCGCGCCCCGGTGAACGCAGTCCTCAGCCGTGCGTCACCGCAGCACCCAAAAGCCCGAACAGCGCTCCGGCCGCCAAGGCAATGAGGGCGCGCCTCCCTGTGGGATACAGCCAGCGGACTGCGAACACGGCCACCGCGAAAATGAACCCGTTCACAACGGTCATCGTGACCGCCAACCATTCGGCCCCGGTATACACCCCGAAACCTCCGCCGCTGCAGCCGCTGATCCCGCACCAGGCAAAACCCGCCACGAACCACTGCGGAAGGCTCAGCAGGACGGCGAGGGGCACGGTCCACCAGAGGTGCCGGACGTTCCGGGTGACCCCGTGAATTGTCACCCCCGGATCCAGAGGCACAGCGGCAGGCACAGACACAGGCGTGGCGGCGGCTGGAACGGGCTTCCGGATGCTCAGGACCATCCACCGGAAGAGCGCTGCCTTGACCACCGCAAGGGCGAGGAATCCCAGGTAGTGGACAACCGTCGTCGGACTCAACACACCCGGCGATGGCGGACTCGAGGTGTCAAGGAAGAAGACCACGGCGAAATACGCTGCCGAAACGGGCAGCGTCAGAACCACCACGGCCAGCCACAGCCGCTCCCGGAACACGGCATACAGACCCATGTCAAAAGAGCCGGCGAGGAGCGCAGCGGCAACAACGGCAACCGTCACCGTCAGATAAACGACGACGGCGATCCTCGCCCACCGCGGCAAGGTCCGTTTGTCCGGCCGAGATCCTGTCTGCATGATCATGACCGGGCCCGCGCCGGACGGACCATCCGGATTTCGGGCAGCTCTTCCCACTCGGGAGGCAGCTGGCCGCGCGTGCCGTCAGGGCGAAAGCCGTGTTTGACGTAGAAGGCCTGCGCCCGGGGATTGTTCTCCAGCACCCAGAGATACGCCGGGCTCTCACCGATGGCCGCGCTCAGCAACGCGACCCCCAGCCCGCTGCCGTGCGTCCGCCGAAGTGTGTACAGCGAATACAGTTCCAGCGCCTCCGGGCCGTCCTCATCCCGTGCGGGACCCGAGTCGGCGAGACCCACCACTTCATGGTTGTTGTCCACGGCAATGATCCGCGGGTCCCTACCGGCCAGGAATGGTCGACGGCGTTCCACACGTTCGGGAATGCTGGCCCTCCGCGTGCGGAAGAACTCCGCTGACAGCCGGTCACCATAGGTCTCCTCGTGGGCCAGGGTGTGCATATGCACCACGGCTTCAGCGTCCTCGGGAGTGGCCTGCCTGATGAGAAAGTCCATGGCCCCAGCCTAGCTAGTTCACCCAGCCGGTCTTCTGCAGCCAGCCGGCCAGGATGGGCAGCGCCACCGAGCTGTGCATCGCGCCCAGATGATCCAGGCCCGGCAGGACGCGGACGTCCCACCCGGCCTTGGTCAGGGCCGCTTGATGCCTCGCCAGGGGCTCCCCGATGGCCACGTGCACGCCGCCCCAGACCGGTTTGTAGTCGATCTGGTCCTCGGCGCCGGCGAACGCGAGTTTGGGCAGGTCCGCCGGGAGCGCTGCGGCGGAATCGTCAAAGCCCTGCAGCTCTTCATACAGGGTGACGAACTGCTGCGTCTGCGCCTCGGTGGTCTGGACCGACACCGAGTCCCAGTCGCCCGGCTCAGGTTCCGGGACCGGGCCTGCCGGTTCGCCTGCCGCCTGCACGGACATGGCATGCGCGGCGCGGGTGACCGCCAGCATGCTTCGGTACGGGCCCTCGAGCGGCGGGAACCCGCCCATGGCGAGCGCCCGCAGACGGTCGGTGCGGAGTGCGAGCTGCAGGCCGCACAGCGCCAGCCAGGAGTAGCCGTAGTAGGCAAAACGGTCGACGCCGGCGGCATCGGCAATTGCCAGCAGATCCTTCGCGATGTTCCCCGGCGTGAGCGTCTGCGGCGCCGGGTGGGACATGCGGTGGGCTTCGTAGTCGGCAGCAATGACCCGGTTGGTTGGTGACAGCCCGTTGATGAGGTTTGGTCCCAGATCCGGGTCCCCGCCCCACTGGCGCAGCGTCTCCGCCTCCGCCGCGGCGTGGGGCGCCAGACTGACCGGCAGGAGGACGGCGGGGCCGTCGCCGTGAAGGGCGACAGGGATGGTTGAGCCGTCATGGAGAACTGCCTCAATTGTGTCCATGGATTCCTCTTCGTGGGCGGTATTCACAGAGGGTATCCCCGTTCGTTGACACTCCTCTACAGCGGACGTGTACTTAAATTGGCGTCTGCGCATGCAGGGCCAAACCACGAAGCGGCCCGCGCTTTCGTGCGGCCGCCTTCAACACATGGAGGTCGAAATGGGACAGGCACGCGACGTCATGGACCGCTTAACCACGGCCATGTCAGCAAAAGACAAGGAGACACTAGCGGGGTGCTACGCCGAGGACGCCGTGGCCTTCACCCCTGATGAAGGCGAGCTCACCGGGCGGGAGGGAATCACCAACTACTTCGTCCATTTCTGGGAAGCGCTGCCGGACGTCACGTATGAGTACGCCGATAAACATGAGGCCGGGAATGTGGCTATCGATGAGGGTTTCGTCACCGGAACGAACACCGGGCCGTTGAGCCTGCCTTCCGGTCAAACGCTGCCAGCCACCGGCAAACACGTCAGAGTCAGAAGCTGCGACATCGCCAGGGTCGAGGGCGGCCTGATCACCTCGCACCACTTCTACTTTGACCAGATGGACTTCCTGGGACAGCTCGGGCTGCTTCCGGAATTGTCCAAACACTGATCGGCGCCAGCCCTACTTGAGGATCTCGGCACGGCGCAGCCGGACGATGTCCTCCAGTACGTCGTCGGGGAGGGGATGCGCCGCCGTGAACCGGATGGTCCCTTTGGACAGGGAGTACCCTTCAAGCCGGCCGGCGACGGCGTCAATCACCGCCGGGGAAAACGGGAAGACGGAGAGGTGCTTGGCTGCCCGAACGACGCCCACGAGTGGCTTTCCCTCAAGTTTCAGGGCGGGCATCCCGTAGCTCATCCCCTGCTCGGCCTCCGGCACAACGGCCCTTGCAATGTCGATCACATGTTGCAGGCAGCCGCGGTCCGGCTCAGGAAGATCGGCCAAGGAATCGTCAACGGTGCCCATGGCGCCCATTCTATTCCTAGGCGTGGCGCGCTATTCCTGAGCGTGGCGCGAGGGGCCGCACCTGCCTTCGCGGCAAGTGCGGCCCCTTCGTGCGCCAATCAGCCCTGCGCCTGGCTACTTGCGCTGGGAGATGTTGAGAATGTTCCCTTCGCTGTCCAGGAACCAGGCGGACTTCCCCCAGTCGTTATCAGCAACGCCGTTCTCCGTCTTCAGGCCGGGGAAATCGTAGTCTTCAAAGACGACCCCGCGGCCCCGCAGTTCCTCCATTTCGGCTTCGAGGTTGTCCGTTTCCCAGCCCATCTGGGTGTTCTTGGCCGTCCCGGCATTCTCTGTCTGGTAAATCAGGAAACCCGTTCCGTTGCCGCCGCTGTACAACAGGCTGTCGTCCTCCATGGACTCGGACGGTTCCAGGCCCAGCTTGTCCCGATAGAAATCCTTCGCCCTGTTGATGTCCTTCGCAGCGAGAACAGCCATGATGGTTCGATCCTTGAGCATGATGATTTCCTTTGTGCCTTGCTTTCGCGTTGGTGGCGATGCTCTCCCCCTGTGGCGGATCCGGAACCCCGTTGTCCGGTGCCGCGTGGCCGCCCGTTGCGCCAAGTGCCGGAGCGGCCACCTGGGACTCTCCTGCGCCGCGCCAGCCATCATCGGCGCGAGGGTCCCCGAAGCCTATGTGGCCATTATGGAACTGAAAGGGCACCCGCGGATATAGGGGATTTCAACCGCTTCGGGCGGCCCTCCCGGAAGCCTCCACGGTTGCCGTGAACAACTGTGGCATCTGGAGCCGCTTTTGTTGGCGCACACTTAGCTAGTGCGTACTTTTGGTGTTGAAGAAGAATTCCTGATCGTTGATCCCTCCAGCGGCAGTCCCCTGCCTCTGGCAGCGGACCTGCTGCGCCTCCAGGACCCGGGCGAACCGGCGGACCTTTCCACGCACCCGATGCTCGCCGTCGAGCTTCACCAAGAACAGCTCGAAGTGATCACCCACCCGCACAGCACCCTGAGCGGACTCTCCGCCGAGATCCTGTCAGGCCGCGCCTACGCGGACTCACTCGCCCGAAAAGTCGGCGCCAGGATCGCCGCGCTTGCCACGTCCCCGCTGGCAGTGACACCCCATTCCACCAGCAACCCCCGCTATGACGCGCTGCTGGAAAAGTTCGCCGTGGTGGCCCGTGAGCAGCTGACCTGCGGATGCCACATCCATGTCTCCGTCGATTCCGATGAGGAAGGCGTCGCAATCCTGGACCGCATCAGGTCCTGGCTGCCGCCGCTGATGGCGTTGAGCTCCAATTCCCCGTTCTGGGACGGCGCTGACAGCGGCTATGCGAGCTTCCGCACACAGGCCTGGAACCGGTGGTCCTCTGCCGGGCCGACGGAAATCTTCGGCTCGGCGCAGGCCTACCACCAGCGCGTGGCGGACCTGGCTGCCACGGGCGTAGTCAACAACCCTGATTTTGACGCCCGCCTCTCCGCCCGCCACCCCACCGTGGAGATCCGGGTATCCGATGTTTGCCTCGATCCCCGCGACACCGTCCTGATCGCCGCCCTGGTGCGGGGCCTGGTGGAGACAGCTGCCCGGGAATGGAAATCCGGGCAGGCGGCGGACACGGTTCCGGCCATCATCCTGCGCCAGGGAGCCTGGCTGGCCAGCCGGTGGGGCATCCAGGGCGAGCTGCTCCACCCGCTGACCCACAAACCGGAGTCCGCACGCAACGTCATCGCCGCGCTCCATAACCATGTCCGCGACGCCTTGGTCGAGGCGGGCGACGCAGCCTACGTCGAGGAATCCCTGCACCGGATCTTCGCCAACGGAACCGGCGCCAGGCTGCAGCGGCAGGCCTACGCGCGCCACGGCCGGCTGGCTGACGTGGTGAGCGACGCCGTCGTGGTTACCCACCAGGAACCGGCTATCTACGAGCCGCTCACCCCGGTTGACCTGTCACTTTTGGTCCCCAACCCGGTGGTTTAGCCACCAAACCTGATAGAGCAAACCCGCGCGCCTGGGGCCTCGCGTCGGATTCCCCGTCGCCTACGCGGCTTCGAGG
Source organism: Pseudarthrobacter arbutini (assembly GCF_054510915.1). Classification (NCBI taxonomy): domain Bacteria; kingdom Bacillati; phylum Actinomycetota; class Actinomycetes; order Micrococcales; family Micrococcaceae; genus Pseudarthrobacter; species Pseudarthrobacter arbutini. The sequence goes on from NZ_JBTNDQ010000025.1 coordinate 5,235, forward strand.
ACCGTTTTGAGCTTCGCCAGCTGCGCCACTTCGGCCTCCATGGTGCGGGCGATCACCGGGCCCACGAGCTTCATGAGCCCTTTGGGCTGCAGGTCCAGGGTGAACCTGACCATCGTCCCGCCGGGAACTTCGCTGAGTCGGTACTCCCCGGTGGGCCGGGCGGGGCCCGCCACCACCTGGAAGGCCAGCAGCCTGCCAGGTTCGGCTGCGGTGATCTCATAGTCGCCGGCGATGGGCCGTCCGCCAGGAGTTGAGAGCGTCTGGCTGTAGAAGGCGCCCAGGGCTCCGGCCGCACCGGTTTTCAGGGCGGTGGCCTGAATCCCCGAGCGCCATGCCTGGTTGTTCAGGCCGTCGGCCAGGTAGGCGTAGACGTCCTCCGGCGAGCGGCTGATGTTGGTTTCGTTTTCTGCGTGCGCCACGGCTCTCCCCCGGCGATCAGTCGGCCATGACCTGGCGGCCGGTGAACGCCACCAGCCGGTCCATACTTACCGCGGACTCTTCCACCAGGGTTTCGTCGGCGAAGCTCTTTCCGCGCATCTGCGGGCTGATGGTGTTGTGGGCCAGGCCCAGGACGTAGTCGGACAGCACCGGCGAAACGTCCAGGTCCTGGCCGGTGGCCGTTGCGAAGTCCCAGGCGTGGACCAGGAATTCCAGGTTCAGGATGTTGGCCACCATGGAGGCCGGCAGTTCCGCGAAGCCCATGTCGACGGTCCCCTCCAGGCCGCGGGCCTGGAACGCTTCCAGCGTGGGCTGGGCGGCGTCCGCGATGCGGACTTCCGGCGCAGCATCCGGCTGATCGACGACGGCGACGCCCAAGGCCTTCGCGATTCCCGTAATGGAGCCCACCAGGTGGTCCACGAGCTCCCTCACGGTGAAGTCCTCGCACGGTGTCGGCTTGTCCGCGTCACCATGTGTCAGCGTCCGCAGGACACGCTGGACGATCGCGAGCGTGGCCTCGGCGCTGATGAGCTCGTTGATTGGATCCGGAGCCGCCGCCCAATCGTCCGCGCCGGCGTCGTTCGTTGTGGCCAGCGTGACCAGGCGCTCGAAGTAGTGGTTCCACCCCTCGGTGTGGCCGGCCTCACCCTCCGGGCTGAGGCCCTCGTGGACCAGGCGGACGTTGGTCCCGCCGTCGACGCTGTCCAGGGTGATGGTGACTGTGGAGGCATCGGCGGCCGGGGCCGTGGAACCTTCCCAGTCCCAGGTGAAGACGACGCGCTTGCCGCGTTCGATTTCCGTGAATGTGCCCGCCGCGGAGTGCCCCGGCGTAATGGTCCAGCGGTACTCTCTACCCACGCGGAGGTCCACGCGCGCGGCGACGGCCTGCCAGCGCCGCAGCCGTTCGGGCCGGGTGATCAGGGCGAAAGCAGTGTCCGGGTCGACCGGAATGAAGACGGATTTGTCAATGGTCATCAGGGTTCTCCTTGAGATGTGGATGCTGCAGGGCGGTGGCCTCGGCCACCAGTGAATCCAGTTCGTCGGTCCAGAAAATGTCCAGGGATTCCCTGAGGCTCCTCATTCCTCCGGAGTCGAGACTGTAGTACCGGTTGCGTCCGTCCTTCCTGGCACGCACCAGTCCGACGTCGGCGAGCACCAGCAGGTGCTGGGAGATCGCGGACCGGCTGACGGCAAAGTTGGCCGCCAGTTCAGTGACGGACTGCTCGCCCCGGGCCAGCAGTTGGAGCAGGCGGCGCCTGTTCGGTTCCGCGGCAGTTTCGAGAAGATCAGGCACCAGAGATACGTTAGTGGCCACTAACGTCTTCAGCAAGTGTCAGGTGCAACTTCCCCGGTTGCTCTATCACTTGTGGTCCCCGAAACCGCGGTTTAGCAGCCGTACGTGATAGAGCAACCGTGGGGATTTGGGCAGGGGTGGGCCGGGAACCGCGGGATAATGGGAGCATGAGCAATCAGGACCCGGATCCCTGGGCGGAATTCGACAGGCTCAAGCCCGCAGTCCCGGACCGTGTGGCCGGCTATCCGGGCGGCGAACCGGTGGGCTTTGGCTTCCGGACGGGTGTGCGCAGCGCCAAAGTGGCCCTCGGCTTCGCCGTGTACGCGCTGGCGCTGGGAACCATGCTGGTCCTCACCGGCGCGGTGGTCTTCATCGCGCAGGGGCAATGGCTGCTGCTCGGGCTGATGGTGCTGATCGAGGCCGCCTTTGTCTATGGGTTCATCCGGCTGGCACGCCAGGCGCGCGACCGCCGAGTCTCCGGCTAGTCGCCCCTCCGGCCAGGCGGGCTTCTGGACAGGCTGCGGGGCAGGCTTCTGGCCGGGCAGTACGGCTAGGACCGCGCGGCGCGGATAGCCCGGGCGCCAGCGGCGCCGGCAGCCAGGATCACCGGGACCAGGCACATCAGGGTGACCACGGTGTTGGGGCGAAACGCCGCGCGGCCGCCGACGGTCCGGTACACACCCAGCGGCAGCACCATCCCGCCGCCACCCCCGCCGGAGGCACCGTCACCGGCTTCGCCGCCTCCCCCGAACCCGAAGGACACCAGGGCAACCGGGATGATTTCTTCCCCGCCCACCTGGACGGCCGGGCCATAAGCCTTGGTGACGCCGATGTTTTTGAAGGTGTCCACGAAGGACGAAAAGGAATCAGACATGGCTTCACCATAGGCGCGCGGCGCGGCGATCACCATGGGTGAGCGGCCGACGTCGGGCCTTCCCCCAGCGAGCCGCGCATTTCCCCGCGACCCCTGCCTGCAATACTTCGGGGATGTCTGCTCCTTCAGCCGCGTTCGCCGAGAACGCCATCCGCCAGCCCGTGCGCGCCCAGTTCGAGGCCTTCATCGATGACCACCGGAACATGCTCAACGCCTGCCTGAACGGCCTCACCGAGGAGCAGGCGCGCCGGCCGCTGGTGGCATCCCGCACCACTCTTCTGGGCCTGGTGAAGCACGCGGCGTTCGTGGAGAAAGTCTGGTTCGACGAGGCCATCACGTGCCGGACGCGCACCGAGATCGGCATTCCGGCAACGCCGGACGAGTCGTTCATCCTCACGGAGCAGGACACCATCGCCAGCATCCGGCAGGCGCACCGGGAGGCGTGCGAGGCATCGCGCCAGGCGACGTCGTTGTTGAATCTCGACGACGTGCTCCGCGGCAACCGCCGCGGCCCGCTCCCGCTGCACTGGGTATACCTGCACGTGCTGCGGGAGTTCGCCCAGCACTGCGGGCACGCCGACTTACTTCGGGAACAGATCCTCAACGGCTGACGCCGGGCAAGCGCCGGCGTCAGCAGCGCCGAGTCAGGCCTTGTTGGCCGTCGCGGCGGCCGAGAGCGCAGCCAGCCCACGCTCGAAGTCGCCGCCGACCATCTTGTCCATGTTCACGATCATGGCGAAAATCTTCGCGAGCCCCTTGTTCTCGCCGGTCATCCGCCACGTGACCTGGGTTCCGCCGTCGGCCGGTGTGAACGTAAACGTGGTGGGATTCACAGCCTTGAACGGCTTTGTGAACTCAAGCCGGACCTTGATACTCCGGGGAAAGTCGGACTCGACAATTTCCATGTTTCCGCTGCCTGCTTTGCGGTTTCCACTCCACGCATACTTGGCCCCCACACCGACGTCACTGCCCGAATACGAGCGGTTAAGTTCCGGGTCCACGTTCTCCCAGGGCGACCATTTAGTCCACTCCAGAAAGCTGTTGACCAGCGGAAACACGTCTTCCGCGGGGGCAGGAATAAGGGCGCTGCGAGTGACTTCGTAAGTTGACATGCCGCAATCATAGGTGGAGGGAGCCGATATTCAGCGAGTCCCGCATGTGGCGTTCACCAAGTGTTCCGGAACCCGATACCTGTCTTGCGTACTGTCGCAGGATCGACGGCCGGAGGTACGGCCGCATCAGTGAAAGAGGCATCGATGACCACCGGAATCCACCAGCCCACCCTCAGCCGGCGGGCCGCGCTGGCCGCCGCCGGAACCCTTGGCGCGCTGGGACTGACAGTGGCTGCGACAGCCGGAAGCTACGCGGCACCGGGGGCGAAGGCACCCAAGCCCGCACTTGCCTTCCGCCCAAACGGCGGCTTCAAAGTGATCCAGTTCAACGACACCCAGGACGACGAGCAAACGGACCGCCGCACGATCGAGCTCATGGACAAGACCCTGGACGCGGAGAAGCCGGACTTCGTGGTGATCAACGGCGATGTGATCAATGGCGGCTGCGACTCTGAGCTGGAGGTCAAGCAGGCACTCAACCACGTGGTCCAGCCCATGGAGCGCCGGGAGATCCCGTGGGCCATCACGTTCGGCAACCACGACGAGGATTCCGTGGCACGGACGGGCATGACCGAGGCCAAAATGCTGCAGTTCCTGCAGACCTACGAATTCAACATGAACGGCGACTCCACGCCGGGGCTCACCGGGACGTCGAACTCGATGCTGCTCGTGCAGTCGGCTAAGTCCAAGGAGCCGGCCTTCGGCCTGTGGCTCGTCGACACCGGCCGGTATGCCCCGGACGCCATCAATGGACAGGACTTCGAAGGCTACCCCGACTGGGACTGGGTACGCATGGACCAGGTCGCCTGGTACCGCAACCTGTCCATCGCCACCGAGCAGAAGTACGGCAAGAAGGTCCCCTCCCTCATGTGGGGCCACATTGCGCTCCACGAGCACCGCAACATGTGGTTCGCCAGCCTCGACTCGCGGACGGACGCCGATCACACCCGGGCCCTCACGAAGCACAACATCGTCGGCGAACGGAACGAGGACGAGTGCCCCGGTCCCATCAACTCCGGCCTGTTCAACGCCTTCCTGGAGCGCGGGGATGTGCTCGGCTACTTTGTGGGCCACGACCACGTGAACACCTACGTGGGCAACTACTACGGGGTGCAGCTCGGCTACGCCCCCGGAACCGGATTCGGCGCCTATGGGCTCCCCGGCGCTGAACGGAACCGCCTGCGCGGCGCCCGGGTCTTTGAGCTGGATGAGAACCACCCCGGAATCTACAAGGACACCCGGCTGGTCTTCGCCAAGGACATGGGCATCGACCTGACGGCCAACGACCAGCCGATCGTTCCCCAGCCACTGGACCCGGCCCAAGCCTAGGGACGTTAGCGTCGGCCAGGACTAGGGTGCCGCTCCGTGTGGCTCCGTGTGGCTCCGGCGGGACTGGCGGGCGAGGGGGTGGGACGGGCTATCCGGCTGTTGGCCGGTTCCTCCCATCCCATCCCCTGTGCCGCAGGTTGCGGGTGGCCACCAGCGAGGCGCCGATGAACAGCACGCCCAGGACCACGGTGGCGACGCCCACGTAGAACCATCCACCCTGGCCGAAGATCATCAGCGCGACGCCCAGCAGGCACAGGCCTTTAGCGGTGATATCCAAGTACAGCTGCACCTTTGGCGAGTCCATACCTCCACGATAAGCCCGGCGGCGGCATCGCAACCCGTGCGCTTTTCCTAGTCCGCCCGCTCGGAGCTACTGGTCAGGCGGACAGCGGCCAGGCCCGCGGCCGCAGCCCACGCCTGCGGCGAACCTGCGTGATGGTACGTAACCGGCACAGGGAAATCCGCCCGCGAGAACCCGCCGAACAGTTCCGGCAGGCTGTTGCCGAAGTGCGCGGCCGCCTCCCGGATCCCCTCTGCCACGGTCCGTGCCTGGTCGGTCAGCCCGTAGGCTGCCATTCCCTCCGCGGCCAGCATGGTGTCATGCGGCCAGACGGAGCCGTTGTGATAGGACATCGGGTGGTAAAAGTGCTGGCCTTCGGCGAGGGTCCGGATCCCCCACCCGGTGAAGAAATCGTCCCGGAGCAACCGGGACGCGACCGCACGGGCGTCGTCCGCATCGAGGATCCCCGCCCACAGCAGATGGCCGGCATTGGAGGCCAGCGCGTCAACCTGCTGGCCTTCACCGTCCACGGCCAGGGCGGGAAAGTTCTGGTTCTCCATCCAGAACGCGTCCCGGAAGCGGAGCTTCAGCTCGTCGGCGAGCCCGCGAAGGGTGCCTGCCCAGGCCTGGTCATCCCATTGCTCGGCTGCGAGGCGGGCGCATTCCCGGAGGCCGCGCCAGGTGTAACCCTGCACTTCGGCAAGGGCGATGGCGCCTACCGGTTCGCGGCCGTCGGCTCCGGCCACGGCGTCGAACGAGTCCTTCCAGCCCTGGTGGAGCAGGCCCGCGGGGTCCGGGGTGTAGCGGACAAACCCGGTGTCCTTCAGGCCGCCGTCGCCGAGGATCCACTCGACGGCGGCCCGGGCGGGCTGCTCCAGGTCGCGGAGCAGCGCGGGATCCTCCACTTGCCCCATCGCCATCAGGAACAGCGGTGTGGAGTCCACCGTGCCGTAGTAGCGGCCGTAGGGAACAGCACCCAACTGGGCCAGCTCGCTCACGCGCACCTCGTGGACAATCTTCCCCGGCTGCTCCACCCGCGCCGGATCATCCGCTGTTCCCTGCGTTGCAGCCAACGCGCGGAGCACATCGCCCAGCAGCTGCGGGCATTCTTCACGCGTGAGCATCGACGCCAATAAGGAATCCCGGCCGAAGAGCGTGAGGAACCAGGGCAGCCCGGCCGCGGGGATGGTCAGTTCGGGCTTGACGGGGCAGGGCATCAGCAGCGAATCAAGGTCTTTCAGGCTCTGGCGCGCCAAGGCGGTCAGCCCCTCGCCGGAACGTACGACGGCGGCCGGAACCGTCGGGCGTGCCTGCCCGCCACTGGCGACCGCAGAAACAGTCAGGGCCTGCGTCTCCCCCACTGCCAGCGCCAGATCCCAGGACAGGGCGGCGCCGACGAAGCGCCCGTCGGCAGGCTCCCTGCGGACCGTTGGCGGGATGCTCGCGGCCAGGCGGACGCCGGCCTCGAAGGTCCGGCCACGGAAAGTGTGGCTGTAATCGAAAGCCAGCGAGCCGTCGTCGTGGACGTCCATGCTGCTGGCGGCGGCGCTGAGATCGAAGATCCGGCCGTCGGTGCGGACGGTGAACTGGTCCGCGAAGTCTGTGCCGGCCCGCAGGACCAGCCGGGCGGTGATTGGCACCCGGCCAAGGTTGCGGATGCGCAGGGTGTCGGTAAGGCCTCCGGCGTCCAGCTCCTGGGTCCGGAGGACGAAGAGGTCGTGCGTCTGGTTCCGCCGTGCCGCCGGACTGAGGGCGGTCTCGCGGCGGCCCGGTTCACGGACGCTGCCCACATCCCAGAAGGTGGAGTCGTTGATCTCCAGGATCCAACGGGACAGCAGGCGCGTATCGGCAATGTAGAGGCCTTCGGTTCCCTGCGCGGGTGCGTCTGCCCGGCCCACGCTTCCGTCGGCAGCGCCGCGCATCATGGCGCCGTGGGCCACGAGGACCGAGACGGCGGACGGGGGTGCAACAGCGGTCATGGCGTGCTCCGATGATAGGTGGTTTCCAGGGCCAGCGCGGCGGTCCAGCTGAATCTGCGGGTCCCGTGCGCGGCTCCGGTCCAGGGGTCTACATACTCGGGGAAGTTGTGCTCCGCTGCGAGCCTGCCGATATTGCCCCGAAGGAAGGCCGCCTGGTCGGTGTGGCCAAGCCTGTCCAGCGCCTCCGCGACCATCCAGGACATGTTGAACCAGGCCGGGCCGCGCCAGTACAGGGCCGGATTGTGGTCCACGGCCGTGGCGTCGTAGCTGGGCACCATCAGGGCGCGCCCGTCCATGAAGCGGGGTCCGTACAGGGTCTCCAGCAGGGCGTCGGCGTGGACCTGTCCGGGCAGCAGGAGCGGGATCAGGCCGTTGATGGTCGCCTTCTTGACCACTGTTCCATCGGTGATGTCGCGGGCTGAGTAGCAGCCCAGTTCCGGGACGTACAGGGCCTCCAGCGCTTCGGTGATCTGTTGCGCCCGGTCCCCGTGGGCCTCGCCGGGCAGGCCCAGCTCGGCGGCGATGTCCGCCAGGGCCAGCTCCGACACCGCCAGCAGCGTGTTGAACAGCGGATCCTCCATCAGGAACGGGTAGTCCGCATCGGCGTCGTCGCAGCCGTTGTCCCGGTAGCGCTCAGCCATCCAGAAGTATTTGCCGTACTCCTTCTGGCTGGGCCGCTCGCCGGCGTCGGCGTGCTGCAGGTCGGGCCGGTTCAGATCGGTTTTGCTGTCAGCCGGGATCCGCTTCATCACCGTGTCCCACAGCGGCGAATTGTCCGTGCCGGACTCCCAAGGGTGCACGATGCAGGCCAAGCCGGACCCGCCGCGGTCGCGGCGGCCGGACAGGTATTCGTGCCAGTGGACCAGTTTGGAGTAGTTCCGCTCCAGGAAGGAGCGGCGGCGGGATTCGGCGGGGTCGGCCTGGTGGATTTTCCAGACAGCCCACGCATGGTTTGGCGGCTGGACCAAGCCTGCTGTCTCCACCTGCTTCGGGGAGCCGGGAATGAGGCGGGACTGCCAGAACGATGCCCCCGGGGCGTAGTCCTCGTCCCGGTGCGGATCGAAGATGATCTGCGGCAGCCGGCCGTCATCCCACTGGCCGGCGAAGAGTGCATCCATCTCCTGGCCCGCGCGGCGGGGTGAGATCCGGCTGAGACCCACGGCAATGAAGGCCGAATCCCAGCTCCACTGGTGGGGATAGAGGCCGGCGGCCGGAACCGTGTGGGTCGTGCGCCAGTTGGCCTCCAGCACCGCCGTGGAACGCGCGGCGATCATTGCGTCCGTCGCTGGAGACCCGCCGTCGTCGATGGTCCCCGAAACGGCCGTCACAGGTATCGCCCCAACAGGGAGGGCACCCGGGGAAGGACTTCCTCCGCCGGTCCGGACAACCGGGATTCCAGGGCCACTGTGCCCTGGTAGCCGATGGATTTCAGCGTCGCACCAAAGAGGGCCCAGTCGATGTGCCCGGCACCGGGTTCGAGGCGGTTGGAATCGCTTGCCTGAATGTGGCCGATGTATCCGGCGGCGTCCTGGAGGGCCGCTGCAGGGTCGCTTTCCTCAATGTTCATGTGATAGGTGTCCGGAGCCAGGCGTACGGCGTCCAGGCCCACAAGCGTCAGCAGCCGCACGCCGTCGGCCAGGGTGTTGATCATGTGGTCCTCATAGCGGTTCAGGGGTTCAAGATAGATCTCCACCCCTTCGGCGGCCGCATGCTCGCCAAGCTCCGTGAATGATTCCACCAGCACGGCGGTGTCCTCTTCCTCGGTGCGCGACGGGATGAATGGAGGAAGGCGCTTGGAGAACATTCCGTAGGAGGCCGGCGTCATGACGCCCCGGCCGCCGATCTCGGCCATAACGCTCAGCTGCGATTTGAGCTGGACGACGGCGTCCTTCCGCAGTTCGTCGTCGAAGGCTCCGACAAAGTGGGGCATCTCCACGCATGCGGTAGGCATGACCACACCGGCATCCCGGGCCCGGCGCAGTTCCGGCAGGCGCGCCTGGAACTGCAGCCCGCCGGCGGACCGCAGTTCAATGCCGCCGAAGCCCCAGGAAAGCGCTTGGTCGAATTTCTCTTCCAGGCTGGTACCGGGCAGGTGCTGCTCCTGGACGGTGATGAGGGTCATGGGAACTCCAATACCACCTGGAGGGCGGACTCCGGGTCCGTGTCCAGGAGTTCGTAGGCTTTGGCGGAATTCGCCAGGGGAAAGGTGTGGGTTACCAGGGCCGGCGCGTTCACCCGACCGTCGGCGAGATGGTCGACTACGGTCTGCTGCAGCCGGGGCACGGTCCAGCGGGAGCGGAGCCGGTTAGGAACGGAGCCGATCTGGGAAGCGAGGAGCTGAACCCGGTTGTGGTGGAACTCCTCACCGAACCGGACACCGGCGGCTTCGCCCTGATAGAAGCCGGCGGCGATGACGGTGCCGTCGGCACCTACCGCCCGGGTGGCTTCGTGCAGTGCACGGTAGTTTCCGCTGAGTTCGATCGCCACGTCCACGCCGGCGCCGCCGGTGATGCGCCGGATGTCCCCTGCCAGTTCCGGGGCGGGGCCGAAGGCATGCAGGGCACCCCATTCGAGGGCACGCCGGCGGCGGGCCTGGATTCCGTCCACGGCGATCACTTTTGCCCCGTTAAGCACTGCGAAGCGGGTGGCAAGCAGTCCGATGACGCCCTGGCCAAAGATGGCCACGGTGGAGCCGGGGCCCAGGTCCGCGGCCAGCACGGCACTCAGGGCGATTGCGCCAACCCGCACGAAGGCGCCGGCGAGGGGATCCATCCCTTCCGGCAGCACGTGGCCCCGCAGTGATTCTGCCGCGAGAACGCCCTCGTCCCGGTGGCCCCAGATCCCCCAGACCATGTCGCCCACCTGCACGGGAGGATCGGCATCAACGGTGTCCACCGCCTGTCCTGCCTGCGGTGCCAGCTCCACCACTTCGCCCACTTCGGAATATCCCCAGCCATCCAGCGGATAGCCAAGCGCCTCCTGCCCGGGCTGGAACAACCGGGCATCGGGATCCCAGATGGATGTCAGGTAGGGGTTCGTGCCACGGTAGGCAGTGAGCTCGGTGCCCGCCGAAATGCCGGAATAGATGGTCCGCACGCGCGCCTGACCGGCTTCGAGCGGAACGGAAGGCTGGTCGATCACGGCGACGCTGCGCGGCGCGGCCATGCGGAGGAAGCGGGACACTTCGGATCGATCCTTAGGTAGGTGAGGTGGCTAGGACTGTGATGCAAACGACATTAGCATAACAACTAGCCTACTTGTGTATAGACGTTAGGCAGAATCGGCAGTATCTTCATCACATGGTTTCTGACGCCTCCACGAGGCAATCCCCTGCCCGCTATCCAGCTGTGAAAGTCGGGCTGGTCGGCGCCGGCCAATGGGCCGCAACCATGCACGCACCACTGCACAGCGCGGGCGCCGAGACCGAACTTGCAGGCGTGTGGTCCGCGAGCGGGAGCACCGCCAAGGCGCTTGCCGCAGAGCATGGCGGACGGGCCTTCGGCACGTTCGAAGAGCTGCTCGGCGGATTCCTTGACGGAGGATTCCTCAACACCGGATTCCCGGCTGGCAAAGCCACCGAAGGCTGGCGCGAGGAGTTGGGCGTGCTGTACGTCCTGGGCCCGCACCTGCTGGACCTCCTGGAACTCGCTGCCGGACCGATCCAGGCAGTTCGCGCCGAAGGCAGCAAGGACTATGTCACCCTGACCACATTCCACAGTGACGGCGCCACCGGCCAGGCGTGCCTGTCCGGCTCCGTTCGGCTGCCCCAGGCCAGAACCACGCTCAGCGTCTACTCAGCGGCCGGCAGCCTGGACTACACCACCGAGGGGATGGACCACCCCGAATGCTGGCCTGCCTTGCGGCGGGAGTTCGCAGACGCCGTGCAGTAGTCGGAGTGCCCGGTCTTGCGGCCGAATCGCCCGCCATCAGCCTTTCTCCGCGCCGGCAGTGAGGCCCTCGGTGAGGAGCCGCTCAGCAGCGAAGAAGATGATGATGATGGGCAGCGTGAGGATCACCGAACCAGCCATCAGCACCGTGGTGGGCACTTCAATGCTGCCGGCCAGCTGGGACAGGCCCAGCGAGACGGTCCAGTTGGAACGGGTGTTCACTAGGAACAGCAGGGCGAAGAGGAACTCGTTCCACGCGATCATGAACACGAACAGGCCGTTGGAAATGATGGCCGGCAAGGCCAGCGGCAGGCTGATACGGCGCAGCACGCCGAGCCTGCTGCAGCCGTCCAGGGCCGCGGCTTCCTCCAGGCTGGTGGGAATGGTGTCGAAGTAATTGCGCAGCATGTAGATGGTGACCGGGATGACCTGGGCCACGTACACGATGAGCAGCGCCACCAGCTGGCCGCGCAGGCCGAGCCGCGTGAAGAAGGTGAACAGCGGGATGGCCAGCAGGATGCTGGGGAACAGGTACACGGCCAGGAACAGCGCACTGATCTGGCGGCGGCCGAAGAAGTTCAGCCGGCTGATGGCGTAGGAGCCTGGAATGGCCACCAGCAGCGAAATCAACACCGTTCCCAGCGCCACCATGGCACTGTTGCCCATGAACCTCAGGAAGCCTTGGCCACCGTCCTCCTGCGGAGTCATGATGTTGCGGTAGGAACTCCAATCCAGTTCGCCGAACGGAATGGCCAGCGAGCCGGGATCGCGCAGCAGCGAGTCAAGGGGCCTGATGGAGAGGATAAACATGTAGTAGAACGGGAACAGCGTCACCAGCACCAGGCCCACGATCACTACCCAGCGGAGCACACCGAAGACCTTGGTCTCGATCACGTCCCGCGTCCAGCGCGAACCCTCCGGGGGCCGGGACGGGGAGGCCGGGCGTCTCGTTTCGACGGGGACAGCCATCAGGAGACCTCCTCTTTCTTGCCGAAGAATTTGATGTAGATTCCCACCATCAGGCCGAGGATTACGGCCAGCACCAGCGCCTGGGCAGACGCGGCACCAATATCGCCACGCGCGGTCAGGAAGTTGAACACGGTCACGGCCACCACTTCGGTACCGCCGCCACCGCCGGTGAGCAGGTAGATGTCATCAAAGCTGTTGAACGTCCAGATGAACCGCAGGACGGACAGCATGGCGATGGTGGGCAGCAGTTGCGGAAGGATGATGTGGACAAAGCGTTGGATGGGGGTTGCCCCGTCCACCCTGGCGGCTTCCTCCAGGCTGTCCGGAATAGCGTTGATCCGGGCCGTGAGGAACAGGAAGGCGAACGGGAAGGACCGCCACATTTCAAAAACGATAACGGCAATCAGCGCGGTGGGGATTTCAAAGTTCAGGCCGAGGAAGGAGACTTCCCTGGCCCGCTCGCTGAGGAAGGGAATGGACTCCTCCCAGCCCAACAGCCGCTTTCCCCAATAGTTGATGAGGCCGAACTGCGGATCCAGCATGGTGGTCCAGGTGAACGTTACGGCCACGATGGGTGATACGTAAGGGATCAGCATGGACGCGCGGATCAGGGTCCTGCCCTTGAACGGCCTCCGGAGGGCCAGCGCCGCGATCAGCCCCAGGATGATCGCCCCAGCGGTGCCGAAGATGGAGTATGCCAGCGTAGTGCCGAGCGACGTGAAGAAGCTGCTCGAGAACACGCTTTCGAAGTTGGCCACCGTATACGGGCCGAAGATGCCGGCGGTACGGATATTCAGGATCCGCACGCGCTGGAACGCCAGCACCAGGGTCCAGAGGATCGGCAGAACCACCATGACCAGGACCAGAATCAGCGTGGGCGAAAGCAGTGTAAGTCCGGCCCGCTGCTCCTCCCTGGCCATCGGTGAAAGCCTGCGGCGCCCCCGCGGGCCGGCGGCTGATGCCGCCGGCCCGGCAGGAACGTCCTTTTTGACAGAACTCACTTCAGCGAACCCTGAATGGAGCGCAGGGATTCCGCGGCCTGCTTGGCTGCGGTTGCAGGATCGACTCCGCCGGACGTGACGTCGCTGACGGCCTTGGCGATGGGCAGTTCGCCCAAGGCTGCGCCCACCAGGTCGCCCTGGCCCTGGGTGATGCCCCAGCGCTTCAGGTCATCCGGACCCTGCTCAAGGATGGAGAGGACGTCCTCGGAGTAGAAGTTACCCAGAGGTTCTTTCCGGTCCACACCGGCGGGCATGGTCTTCCACTTGTCCGAGTATTCAGTCGGCTTGTCCGCCGTTCCCGCACGGACCGGAAGCCTGCCTTCGGGGGCGATGGACAGCCAGTCAACATAGCCGTCGGTCATGAAGTACTCCACGAACTTCTTCGCGGAATCCGAGGCAGAGTCCTTCATGACTGTCCAGGACACAATCTCGCCGAACTGGGCTGGCTGCCCGCCGTCGGGTCCCTGGATACCTGTCACGACGCCCGTGTTCTTGGCGAGGAAGGCAGGATCGACAACGCACTCCGGGCACGTGGGCTTCGCGTTGTCACGCAGGCCGGCCATCTCGTCCAGGATGAAGGTGGACCATATAGCCATGGCTGCCTGGCCTGCGAAGTAGGAAGCGCGGACCGTGTCCACGTCTTGGGCGCCCGGAACCGAGTACTGGGTCAGCATGTCGCGGTAGAACTCAAGGGCACCCACACACTCGGGGCTGTCAAAAGTGATGTCCCCCTGGTCATTGACCATTTCACAGCCGTTGCCCTGCGCAATATGTTCGAAGGTCTGCTGGGTAAACGCCTCGCCAGGCTTATTGGCTGCCGCAAGGCCTGCGAGCTGCGGGGTGTCCAGCTTTTGCGCCGCTGCCTTGATGTCGTCATAGGTCTTCGGTGCCGCAATGCCGGCCTTGTCGAAGAGGTCTTTCCGGTAGTAAAGGAGCTGCTGCCAGGAGGAGTCGGGGACCGACAGCTGCTGGTCGCCGTCCCGCGTCAGCTCGAGGGCCCGCTCGGAGAATGTGCTTGCACCCAGGCTCTCGATGACCGCCTTGTTGCCTGCGGGGTCCACCAGGTCGTTGGCGGCGAGCGTGCGGACCTGCGCAAGCGAAATGGAGCCGATGACATCCGGGAGGTCCCCGGCCGCAGCGGATGAGGTCAGGACCTGGTTGAACTGGTCCTCTGGCACGCCCACCAGGTCAACCTGAACGCCCGTGGCGGCGGTGAACTTGGCGATGATCTCCTCCGTTTTGGCGACGCGATCCGGCAGGGTGTCCGCCGTCCAGACGGTGATCGCCTGCGTGCCGCCAGTGGTTGGGCCGCCATTCGAACCTTCGTTGGGTGTGCAGCTTGCCAGCATTGCCATGGTCAGCGACGCTGCCGCAATCACGGCCACTTGTGAGCGGCCTCTGGTTCTCATCACTTCGATGCTCCTGTCTTCGGCGGCCCCGAAACCGGTGCCGCGGATTCGCGCGCTGGGCCCCCGTTTCCGTCTGGCCCGGACCGCTTCGGCCGGGCCAGCAAACAGGTGCTGAAAGACTTCCCGGCTGTGAGCGCAGTCACAAAACCGGGACTTGTGCCTAAAGGCTATCCAAATGTTGTCTAGCTGTCTAGCATTAGCTGCAGAGTCAATCGACACGGGCGCAAGCAGGTTGTGCCTCCTCCACCTCAGGAGCACCTAGGATTGCCAAAGTGCCTTTCAACCGTAGGAGCCGCAGATGTACGTGGGACCAGGGGACGTCCTTCAGCTAATCCGGTCGGGTAAGGCCCGGACGCGCGGGGACCTCCAGGAAGAAACAGGCATGTCCCGCATGACGGTGGCACAGCGCGTGGATGCGCTCCTGAAGGCCGAACTGATCCGCGAGGCAGGCACTGCCAGGCCATCCGGCGGACGCCGCCCCACTGACCTGGCCTTCAACCTCCAGCACTCCTGCACGATTTCAGCGTCGGTTGAAACAACCTCCACCCGCGTCGCCCTCACCGACCTCAGCGGGGCCATCGTGGCCGATGAACACCTGGATATTGCGGTCGACGACGGTCCGGAGAAAGTCCTGCACGGCATCATCGAAGCGGGATACAGACTCCTTAAGAGGTCCAAGACGCCGGCGTCGAAGGTCTCGGGGGTGGGTGTCTCCATCCCCGGCCCGGTGGATCCGCACACGCTCCGGCCCAGCCAACCGCCCATCATGCCCGGCTGGGACGCCTACCCGATAGTGGAGTTCATCCAGGACGCGTTCCCGGTTCCTGTCCTGGTGGAGAACGACGCGGACGCGATGGCTGTGGGCGAATACAGTGCCGGGTTCGCCGGCACCACTTCGCTGTGCCTGGTGAAGGTTTCCACCGGCATCGGCACCGGGCTGGTCATCGACGGGCGGATCTACCAGGGCGTCGACGGCGGCGCGGGCGACATCGGCCACGTCCGCCACCCTGCTTTCGCTGAGCTGCAGTGCCAATGCGGCTCCTTCGGCTGCCTCGCCGCGGGAGCCAGTGGAGGCGCCATCGCACGCGAACTCGCAGGCCTCGGCATCGAGGCTTCCTCGGGGCGGGATGTGCGCCAGCAACTGCTGGCGGGAAACGTCGACACGATGCGGCTGACACACGAAGCGGGCCGTCGGCTCGGCGAAGTGATGGCCACCGTGGTGTGCCTGCTTAATCCGGCAGTCCTGCTCATCGCCGGAGACCTTGCCTCGTCGTCGCTCATCGGCGGCATTCGCGAAACGCTGTACCCCATGTCGCTCCCCCGGGCCACGCGTCACCTAGACGTCCGTCTTGCAGCCCTGGGCGAGGACGCCGGAATCCGCGGGATGTCCTCCCTGTTGGTGAACCAAGTATTCTCTGCTTCCGCGGTCAACGCCCGGCTCGGCTAAGCGCAGCCGGAAAACTGACCGCTACGCCCGGGCCCGCGGGGCCAAGGCGGTGTTCAGGAACTCCAGGTGCGCCGGCGTGATGGCCACCGCGGCCGCCGCGTAATCCGGGTGCTTGCGAACGTACTTCTTGATGAAGGGGCCGACCGGGACGATGGCGCGACCCTCGTCAATCGTTTCATTGAGCGCCACCTTGGCGAGCTTGCCTGCAAGTCCCTGGCCGCCGTATTCCTCATTGATCACCGTGTGGTAGAAAATCCGCTGCGGCGAGCCGCCGCCGTCGTACTCCTTGTACACGGCTTTACCAATGACATTCCCGCCGGTCAGCACTTCGAAGCGCTGCCGCTCCGGGTTGTGGCGGATGGTGACATCGTGCACGGGATCTCCTCGGTTCGGCTTCCTGTACAGCCTAACCTCGGTACCCCCGCCCTTATTTCGTCTCCCGCTAACAGGCCAGGTTGAGCGCGTTAACGGCTGCTTCGGCCATCTCGAGCGACCGCCAGTCTTCGAAACCAACCGGGTCCCGGACGGGTTCACGGGCCACCGCCATTGCCACCTGCCGGGACCCGTCTGCGCTGATCAGTGCGAGTGCCGCGTATCCCCGCACCACGCCGACATGGCCGAAATAGTCATTGTTGGAGCACTCGTCGTACTGCCTGACGAGGCCAAGGCCGAACGTTTCGTACTTTGGATGATGCATCTCCTGCACGCTTTGGGGCGTCAGCAGCGTCCCTTTCTGCAGGGCGGCGAAATAGGTGTTGAGTTCCGGGACGGTGGAAATCATGCCGGTGTCGGGGGAACGGTTGTGGAATGGAGCTAGAGCCTTGTCCTCCAGCTCGCCGGTTTCCGTCCGGGTGTAGCCGTGGAGCATCCGCTGCGGGCCCGGTTCCTCCCCCGTCATCAGGGTGTCCTGCAGCACCAAGGGCACCACGTTGTCGTCGTGAATGACCGCTCCGATGTCCTTGCCCCGCAGCTTCTCGACGAGGAGGGCTAATGCCGAATAATTCGTGGCGGAGTAGCTGTACAGGCTGCCCGATCCGCCGGTCCAGGGCATGCCCGCAACGAACGACACACGTTGTTCATGGGTGAAGGGCCCGTCACCTGTGTGGATGGGCGATACCCAATAGTCGGGCATCCCGGACCGGTGGCTGAGGAGGCTGCGTATGGTGATGGGTCCAGGCGGCTTGATGATGTTCTCGAAGTCCGGCAGGTACTTCTGGATAGGGTCATCCAGCTGGACTTTTCCCTCCTCCACCAGCTTCATGACGGACACCGCCACCATGGTGGTGGTGATGTCGCCGATATGGGTCTGGTCGCTCAACTGCACGGGTTCCCGGGTCTCAAGGCTTCGGACGCCTTCGGCCGAGGACCATTCGCCCAGCCTTGACTTCAGCTGGATGATGACGGCCGTCGCTCCCCCTGCGCGCATTTCCGCGCTGTACTTTTCCAGCACTCCCACAAAAGCCCGCGGCGCCGGGGCAGTGGCGGACGCCGCCGTCGTGGATTGAACGGACGGGGACTGCTGATCTGGCGGATCCGGGGCGCTGGTGCAGCCTGCGAGCGAGGCCAACAGCGCGGCCGCTGCCACGGCGACCGCAAGGCCGGAGGAGCTGAAACCATGAACGGCTGCCTGCATCCCACGTCCCTTCACGGGCCGGTCAGCACCTGAACTCCCAAGAGACCGCCAGCTGCCCCGGCACCTTCGATATTCCTCAGGGCAAAACGGAGTGTCAAGGATGCTGCCGCAGCCCGGTGACGCAGCCGCCCAGGCCTTGTAGTGTCGTGGGCAATGGGCAAGGATTTCCCCTGCCGCCCACCAGCAGCGAACCGGCAACCTAGGAGCGAACATGACTGTTGACGAGAACGAAGCCCAGGTCCTGGACCAGTGGACGCAGCGACTGGCGCAGGCACTGCAGATCCTGGACCTGGAGGTGGATCAGGAACTCCTCCTTGATCTGGCCAGGAAGTCTGCCGGCTCGGTGATCCATGCGGCTGCACCGGTCACCACGTTCCTGGTGGGTTACGCCGCAGGGCTCGCCGCCGGCAACGGCAGCGCCGGATCCAAGGAAAAGTCGACGGCGGCAGTCACCCAGGCGGCCGACGTCGCCTTCCGGCTGTGCGAGGACGGGCACGACGGCGGCCCGGCGGCTGGGGGCTGGGCGGACACCGGCCAGTAGCGGGTCTAGACACGCTCAATCAACGGCTACGGGCTCCAGCCGGACGATCACTTCCTTCGACGCCGGCGTCTGGCTGCCCTCGGCCACGCTGTCCAGCGGCACCAGCACGTTGGCCTCGGGGTAGTAGGCTGCCGCACAGCCGGCCGCCGTGGGGTAGGAGACCACCCGGAAGTTCCGCAGCACCCGCTCCACGTTGTCCTGGTACACGCCGTGGATATCCACGTGCTGCCCGTCGCTGAGTCCCAGTTCGGCGAGGTCCCCGGGGCTGACAAACACCACTTCGCGGCCCTTCTTGATGCCCCGGTAGCGGTCGTTGTTGCCGTAGATGGTGGTGTTGAACTGGTCGTGCGAGCGCATGCTCTGCAGGATCAGCGTTCCGGCCGGCCGCTCCATATGTTCGAGCTCGTTGACGGTGAGCATGGCCTTGCCCGTCGGGGTGGTGAACGTCCGGGAATCCCGGGGCCCGTTCGGGAGCACAAAACCGCCGTCCTGCCGGATCTTCCGGTTGTAGTCCTCGCAGCCGCTGACCACGTGCGAGATGTGGTCCCGGATGAGGTCGTAGTTCTTCTCGAACCCGGCCCAGTCCGCCTGCACGGAGTCACCCACCACTTTTTGGGCCAGCCTGCTGACGATTGCCACTTCGGACAGCAGGCCCGGCGCCACCGGTTTCACGGTTCCGTGTGAGGCATGCACGGCGCAGACCGTGTCCTCCACGGACACAAACTGCGGACCGGATTCCTGCATGTCGATCTCCGTGCGGCCCATCGTGGGCAGGATCAGCGCCTCGGCGCCGGTGACCGTGTGCGAGCGGTTGAGTTTGGTGGAAATCTGGACCGAGAGCTCGGTGTTCTCCATCGCCGCGAACGCCGCGTGGGTGTCCGAAATGGCTCCCACGAAGTTACCGCCCATGGCCACGAAAACCTTGATGCCGCCGTCGCGCATTTGCCTGATGGTATCGACGGAATCGACGCCGTGTTCGCGCGGCGGTTCGAAGCTGAATTCCTTGCCGAGGGCGTCCAAGAATGCCGGCGGCATCTGCTCCCAGATGCCCATGGTGCGGTCGCCCTGGACGTTGCTGTGACCGCGGATGGGAGAGGCTCCGGCGCCGGGCTTGCCGATGTTGCCCCGGAGCAGCAGGAGGTTGATGATCTCCTTGATGGTGGCCACGCCCTTCTTGTGCTGGGTGATGCCCATGGCCCACGTGATGATCACCTTCTCCGCCCTGAGATAACGGTCCGCGAGCTCGTCGATATCCTCGGTCCGCAGGCCGGTGGCCGCCAGCACGGCAGCCTCGTCCAGCTGGGAAAGGTGCTCGCGAAGCTCCTCCAGACCCTGGCAGTGTTCGGCGAGGAACGCGTGGTCCAGCACCGTGCCCGGATCCGCAGCTTCCGCGTCCAGTACCCGCTTGGAGACGGCTTGGAGCAGGGCCATGTCCCCGCCGATGCGGACCTGCAGGAACTGGTCGGCGATCTCCGTGCCGCGGCCAATGATCCCCTTGACCTTCTGCGGGTTCTTGTAGCGCATCAGGCCCGCTTCCGGCAGCGGATTCACGGCCACAATGCTGGCTCCCGCCTCCTTGGCTTCCTCCAGGGCGGTCAGCATCCGCGGGTGGTTGGTGCCCGGGTTCTGGCCCATCACGATGATCAGGTCCGCCTTGGCGAAGTCATCGTAGGAGATGGTGGCCTTGCCGATGCCGATGGTCTGGCCCATGGCCCAGCCAGAGGACTCGTGGCACATGTTGGAGCAGTCCGGCAGGTTGTTGGTCCCGTAGGCCCGGACAAATAGCTGGTAGAGGAACGCGGCCTCGTTGGAGGTCCGGCCGCTGGTGTAGAAGGCGGTCTGGTCCGGGCTCGGCAGCCCCTTGAGCTTGTCGGCGACGATGGTGAACGCCTGCTCCCAGCTGACCGGCCGGTAGTGGTCCTCCCCCGCCGGCTTGTGGACAGGCTCGGTGAGGCGCCCCTGCATCCCCAGCCAGTACTCGGACCGCTGCCGCAGGTCACTGACCGGGTTCTCGGCCCAGAATTCGGAGCCGATCACCACCGGAGTGGCCTCCCAGGTGACGGCCTTGGCGCCGTTTTCGCAGAACTCGAACGTCTTGCGGTGGCCCGGGTCCGGCCACGCGCAGCTCATGCAGTCGAAACCGTCCTTCTGGTTCAGGGCAAGCAGGGTTTTCCCGGTCCTGACCAGGCCCATGTGCTGCACGGCCGGCTCCAACGAGTGGTAGACGCCCGGGACGCCGGCGGCCCACGTCTTGGGGTGGCCACTGACCTCGATGTCAGCCTCGTTGGCCTCTTCCACGTGCGGGTTCTTGCGTGCCACGTTGCACTCTCCTTGGTTCAAGCTCACACCGGCAGTGCACCGGTTTTCAGCTCGGTGTGACGGTCCCAGTCCACCCTTATAGAGGGGGTCATCCAAGTCAAGCAGGACTAACGGCAAACGCCTAGGTAGGGTGGACTGATGGACGTCCCTCCCTTTGTCTGGACCCTGACCATCGCGGGAATTGTGGGCCTGCTGGCTTTCGATTTCTTCTTCCATGTCCGCAAGGCACACACGCCCACGCTCAAAGAATCGGCCATCTGGTCCTCCATCTATGTGGGGATCGCCCTCCTCTTTGGCCTGGGCGTGCTGTTGTTCGGTGGCACCACCATGGGCACCGAGTACTTCGCCGGATACATCACGGAGAAGGCCCTGTCCGTGGACAACCTCTTTGTGTTCCTGATCATCATGGCCAGCTTCAAGGTCCCCCGTGCGGACCAGCAGAAGGTGCTGCTCTTCGGCATCGTGTTTTCGCTGATCGCCCGGACGGCGTTCATTTTCCTTGGCGCCGCTTTGATCAACAGCTTCGCGTGGGTGTTCTACATCTTCGGCCTGATCCTGCTGATCACCGCGGGGAACCTGCTCAAGCCGGACGGCCACGACGAAGACGCCGAAGGCCTGGTGGTCAGGCTCGCCAAAAAGTACCTCCCGGCGTCGGCCCATTACGATGGCGACAAACTCTTCACCCAGGAGAACGGCAAACGCGTCCTCACCCCGATGCTCCTGGTGATGGTGGCCATTGGCGGCACCGACATCCTGTTTGCACTGGACTCCATTCCCGCCATCTTCGGCCTCACGCAGAACGTCTTCATCGTCTTCACGGCCACCGCGTTCTCGCTCATGGGCCTGCGCCAGCTCTTCTTCCTGATCGACGGACTGCTGGACCGGCTGATCTTCCTTGCCTACGGTCTCGCCGCCATCCTCGGCTTCATCGGCGTCAAGCTCATCCTCCATGCCCTGCACGAGAACAACCTGCCGTTCATCAACGACGGAGGGCACGTCAACGTCATCGAAGTCAGCACCGGTGTGTCCCTGACCGTGATCCTGGGCGTCCTGGCGGTCACCGTCCTGGCCTCGATCTTCAGCCCCAAGGGCAAGGCCAAGAACGCGGTGTCCGGCGCCAAGCGGCACGCCACCGAATACCTGGACCTCAACTACGAAACGGACATGGCGGAGCGGGACAAGCTGTTCGCCCGGATGGTCCGGGAGGAAGACCAGATCCGCAGCCTGCCGGAGAAGTACAAACGGCTCATCCGCAACGAAACCGAGTTTATGGACCTCCTTCGCAAGGCCCACACTGAGCATGACGAAGCCCAGGTGCGGGCGGCGCAGGAGTAGCCGGGGCCTGATTGTCAGCCCCTCTTGCTAGATTCAAACCAGCGTCAGGGGAACTGTCCTCCGGCCAGGCACGTCAATGGGGAGGCCCCGTGTTTCTGCTCGATCCAGCCAGCGCTGATCCCGGTACTGTTGATCCGCGCCTCGCTGATCCCCGCCCCAGCGCGCCGCAGGACCTGGTGTTTTCCGCCAGCGACCTGGTGGCCGCCAGCGAATGTGAGTACCGCACGCTCCGCATCCTGGACGAGAAACTGGGCCGGACCCCCAAGGCGCAGTTTCCCGACGACGAAATGCAGCGCCGTGCCGGGGCGCTCGGTGACAAGCACGAGGCCAAGGTCCTGGCCGGCTTGGTCGCGCAGTATGGCGCGTGGGACGCCGGACGCGGCGCCGGGGTGTACTCGATCGAGCGCGGGGAGAACACGCGCGGCGAGCTGCTGGCCAAGCACGCTGAAACGGAACTCGCGCTCCGCGTCGGGGCCGATGTCGTCTTCCAGGCAACTTTTTTCGACGGAGAATTCCTGGGCTACGCCGACTTCATCGTCAATGAGGCTGCCGGCACCGGCAATCCTGGACGCTACGAGGTGTGGGACACCAAGCTGGCACGGCACGCCAAGGTGGGTGCGCTCCTGCAGCTCGCCGCCTACGGCGATCAGCTCATCGGCATGGGCCTGGACCCGTCGCCCCGGGTCACGCTGGTGCTGGGCGCCGTGGTGGACGGCGACTACGTCCGCAGCCACCACTCCCTGCCGGACCTGCTGCCGGTTTTCCGCGAGCGCCGCGACCGCTTCCGCGCCCTGACCGGCGCCCACCGGGAGGCCGGTTCGGCGGTGCAGTGGCAACAGCCCGGCGTCGCATACTGCGGGCGGTGCAACTACTGCGCCGAACAGGTCCAGTCCCACCGCGACCTCCTGATGGTGGGCGGCATGACCACCCTCCGGCGGAAGAAACTCATCGCCGATCACATCACCACCATCGACGCACTGGCGGATCTCCCGCTCAGCAAGGCCACCGGCTCTGTGGCCCGGCTCCGCGACCAGGCCAGGATGCAGCTGGGCCGGGACGTTCCGGACGGTTCGCGCACTTACTCCAAGGACGGCGAGGAGCATACCGTCACCTTCAAGGTGCTGCCCGAGAACGCCCTGGCAGAGATACCCCGGCCCAGTCCCGGCGACATCTTCTTCGACTTCGAGGGCGATCCGCTCTGGCAGGACCCCGCCACCAGCAAGTGGGGGCTGGAGTACCTGTTCGGCGTCATCGAGGCGCCTGTGTTTGACGGTGACGCAGCTGACGCAGTCGCGGCTGACAAGCCCGTCTTCCGACCCTTTTGGGCGCATTCACGCAACGAGGAGCGGCAGGCCTTCCTGGACTTCCTCGCCTACGTGGAAGTGCGCCGGGCCAGGCACCCCGACATGCACGTCTACCACTACGCCGCCTACGAGAAATCGGCGCTCCGGAACCTGTCCGTCGCGCACCTCGCCGGCGAGGACATCGTGGACAACTGGCTCCGCGAAGGCGTGCTCGTGGACCTCTACGCCACCGCCCGGCATTCGCTGCGGATCTCCGAGCCGTCCTACTCCATCAAGAAGCTTGAGCCCCTGTACATGGGCAGCAACCTCCGCTCCGGGGACGTGAAGGACGCCGGAGCCTCCGTGGTGGCGTATGCCGGTTACTGCGCTGCCCGGGACGACGGCGACGCCGCCACGGCCGCACACATCCTGGCCTCCATCTCCGACTACAACGAGTACGACTGCCTCTCCACCCTCCGCCTCCGCGACTGGCTGCTGGGTCTGCGAGGGGCGACTGCCTCAAGCGCGGCGACAACCGGAACGTCCGACGACGGCGGGCGGCCGGCGCCGTCGTCGGCCGCAGTTGCTGCCCCGCCACCAATTCCGGAACCCGAACCAACACCGGAGGAGCGCCGCCTGCAGGCCTACCTGGCCGGCCTCCCGGACAACCGGCCGTGGACCAACGACGAACGGGCCATCGCCATGGTGGCCGCCGCCACCGGGTACCACCGCCGCGAGCGCAAGCAGTTCTGGTGGGAGCATTTCGACCGCACCGAGTCCGAGATCGACCACTGGTCCGAGCACCGCAACGTGTTTGTGGTGGATACCGCGGAAATACTGACGGACTGGGAGCTCGCAAAGCCCACGGCCCGGATGCGCACCCGCACGCTGAGGCTGACCGGAATCATGAGCGAAGGGTCGGAGTTCAAACCCGGGAGCACCTGGTGCCGGCTCTACGACTCCCCTGTCCCTGACGGCCTGGACGATCCGCTGGGAACCACCACGGGCCGCGGGTTCACCTTTGGCACGCTGGTAACCGCTGTGGAGGACCACCCGCGGGTTGCCGGCCAGACCATGATCACCATCGAGGAGCGGGAAACAGGCAAGGTCCCCGCCTATCCGCATATTCCGGTGGCGCTCACCGAGGACCAGCCGATCCGCACCGCCAGCATCGAAGCCGCCCTGGCCGAGCTGGCCCAGAGTGTCGGCGCCTCGGTCCCCGTCCTTCCGGAACACCCCGGCGTCGACATCCTGCGCAAGGTGCCGCCGCGCTTCCATTCGATGCCGGGTCCCGCCGCCGTCGGCAAGGACGCCACCGGTGCAGCGGACTACGTCACGGCGATCACCGCCACGCTGCTGGACCTTGATCATTCGTACCTTGCCGTGCAGGGCCCTCCCGGGACGGGCAAAACCTACGTCGGCTCGCATGTCATTGCCCGGCTGGTGGAGCAGGGCTGGAAGATCGGTGTGGTGGGGCAGTCCCACGCAGTGGTGGAGAACATGCTGTGCACCGCGATCGAAACCGCCGGTGTGGATCCGGCGCGGGTGGCGAAGAAGCTGGCCGCCCCGCACCCCGTGCTGTGGCACCGCACGTCCGACGACGACGTCGCCGCGCTGCTCGCCTCCCCCGGCGGCTGCCTGGTGGGCGGCACCGCCTGGACCATGACGGGCAGGTCCGTCCCCGCCGGATCCTTGGACCTGTTGGTCATTGACGAGGCCGGCCAGTTCTCTCTGGCCAACACCCTGGCCGTGGCCCGCGCGGCCAAGCGGCTCCTGCTCCTCGGTGACCCGCAGCAGCTGCCGCAGGTCACGCAGGGCTCGCACCCGGAGCCCGTGGACGAGTCCGCCCTCGGCTGGCTCGCTGCCGGGCACGCCACCCTCCCCGGCGAACTGGGCTACTTCCTGGCGGACAGTTGGCGCATGCATCCGGACCTGTGCCGGGCCGTGTCCGTCCTCAGCTACGACGGAAAACTCGAAGCTGCGCCTGCGGCATCCCTCCGCAGCCTCGCGGAACTGCCGGCCGGGGTGGAAACAGTCTTTGTGGACCACAGCGGGAACACCAAGTCCTCCGCAGAGGAAGCTACCGAGGTGGTCCGTCAGGCCCAGCGGCACATCGGGCTGAAATGGCTTCCCGGCGACGACAAGCCGGCCAGGCCCCTGAACCCGGAAGACATCCTGGTGGTGGCCGCTTACAACGCCCAGGTCCAGCTGATCCGGCAGGCCCTGCACGACGCCGGGCTGCCGGGTGTCCGGGTGGGCACGGTGGACAAGTTCCAGGGCCAGGAGGCGCCGGTGGTCCTGGTGTCCATGGCCTGCTCCGCAGTTGCCGAGGCTCCGCGCGGGGCCGAATTCCTGTTGAACCGGAACCGGATCAACGTGGCTGTGTCACGGGGCCAGTGGCGGGCCGTGATCATCCGCTCCCCCGAGCTCACGAATTACATGCCGGCCAAACCGGCGGTGCTTGAGGAACTTGGCGCCTTCATCGGCCTCAGCGCGGGTCTCCACAGCCCTGGTAGTCACAGCCGCGCAACACCCTGAGAAACCGTGTTCTCACCGCTGAATCAAGGTAAGTTCGTGGGGTGACCTCCCAGAGCAACAGGTTGCCTGTCGGCGCCCTGATAGTCCTTGCCGCCATCGGCTTCACCGCCATCACCACCGAACTCCTGCCCTCCGGCCTGCTGCCCCAGATCAGCGCCGACCTCCGGGTCTCCGAGGCGACCGCCGGCTACCTGACGGCCGGTTACGCGGCCATCATCGTGGTCACCGTGATCCCTTTATCGCTGCTACTGTCGCGGGTCCCGCGGCACTACCTGCTCATCGCGTTGATCCTGTTCTTCGCGGCCAGTAACGCCTTGGTGGCCATCGCCTCCGATTTCGGCGCGGCCATGGGTTCACGCGTGGTGGGCGGCATCGCGCACGGCCTGCTGTGGTCCGCCATGGCCCCGTTTGTGGCGCGGATCGTCCCCGCCCACAAAGTGGGCAAGGCACTGGCCATCGTGTTCAGCGGCAACAGCCTGGGACTGGCCATTGGCGCCCCGGTGGGCACCGCCCTGGGCAACATCGTCGGCTGGCGGGCGGCGTTCCTGGTCCTGGCCGCCTCCGGGGTGGTGCTGGCGCTCCTTGCCGTGTTGCTGCTTCCCCCGGTGCGGCGCATCCCCGATGCTCCGCACCCATCCATCCGCAAGGCGATCGGCCAGCCGGGAGTGAAGACTGTCGCCGTTGGCTGGCCGCTGATGCTCATGGCCCATTTCGCCTTGTTCACCTACATTGCGCCGTTCTTGCGCGAGGTCCGACTGCCCGACTTCAGCATCCCGCTGTCCATCAGTGTTCTCGGTGTTGCCGGGTTGGTGGGCATCTGGATCGCTGGCATCACCGTGGATTCCCGTCCGCGGCGCTGGCTCCTGATCACCGTCGCCGGCGTTGTAGTGTCTGTGGCCTTGCTCCCGCTGGTGGGAAGCGTCCTGCCGGCCTTGGCGCTGCCGGTCACGCTGGTCCTGATGCTGGTCTGGGGCACAGGCATCGGCGCGATGGGGATCTACAACCAGTCCGCCATCCTCCGGGCCGGCGGCGAGTACAGGGACGCCGCCAACGGCCTGACGGTACTGACCATCCAGATCGGGATCATGATCGGCGCGATGTTCGGCGCCGCCGCCCTCACCCTTGCGGGGCCGCTCCTGATCCCGATCGCCGCCGCAATCCCCGCCGTCGTCGCGTTTGTGCTGATCCTTGCCGGACGGCGGCACGCCTATCCGCCGGGGCCGAAGGAACGCCAAGCCACTTTGGCCGAAGCAACGTCCCCATAGCCTTCAGCGCACGGCGCCGAAACGTCCACATAGGCCCCTCCCGCGCGGGCTGGCGGGGAGCCTGTCAGGGGGCCTCTCAGCGGGCCCGAAAGTCCCGGAACGATCCGTCGGCCGCGGAGATGGACTCCTCCACCCGTTCCACCCGGCCGGGCGCGTTCTCCGACCTCAGCCAGTCCAGGAGCTTTTGGACCTGCTGCTCCGGCCCTTCGGCCTCGATGGACACCGAGCCGTCGTCGAGGTTTCTCACCACGCCCTTGAGCGCCAGTTCGTCGGCCTTGCCCATTGTCCAGAAACGGAATCCGACCCCCTGCACCACGCCAAAGACGCGGGCAGAGAGCCGGATATCGCCGCTATCGTGGCCAGGGATATCCCGACTGGAGTCACGCCGGCGCCCGGAAAACCTCATGGCCGTCAGGACTGCTTGACCAGCGCCGCTTCGACGTTGATCTTGACCTTGTCGCTGACCAGCAGGCCGCCGGCTTCCAGTGCGGCGTTCCAGGTCAGGCCGAACTCCTTGCGGCTGATCTCGCACTCCGCGGAGAATCCTGCGCGGGTGGCACCAAAGGGGTCCACTGCCACCCCGGTGAACTCGACCTCCAGCTCCACCGGCTTGGTGATTCCGCGGATGGTGAGATCGCCCGTGAGCGTGTAATCCTCGCCGTCGCCCTCCACCGAGGTGGCCCGGAACGTCATCTCGGGGTACTCCTCCACATCGAAGAAGTCCGCCCCCTTCACGTGCCCGTCGCGGTTGGCGTCGCCTGAATCGAAGCTGGCCGTTTTGACCGTGGCGTGAAGCGAAGCCTCGGCGAGGGATGAGCCAACGCGGGCTTCGGCCGAGGCGTCCGTGAAACGTCCGCGGACCTTGCTGATGCCCGCGTGCCGGACAGTGAAGCCAATCTCGCTGTGCGACATGTCCAGGGTCCAGACGCCCGAGGTAAGGCCTGAAGGTAGGGTCACTTTGCATCTCCTTTGTGGGAAACAGTGCTGTGGAAACCGGCCAGGACGACCGGTTTCCACACTGCTTCACTCCGGAGTTTTTGTCCAGATACTGACCCTAAATCCGCCCGCAGATGCCGTTATCTGGACGAAAACTCGTCGGGCTGGGCGGGCCCGGTCAGTTGATGGTGATGTCCCGCGTGCGGTGGTCGTAGCGGATGGTGACAGTGCCGCCGTCGTGGTGCAGTTCGTGGTTGGGGCCATCGAACGTGCCGAACGCGCCATAGTTCTCGTCCCACGACCGGTTCAGGGCGATCTTGAAGGTGTAAGAGCCGGCGGGCAGGTCGGCGCTGATCTTCCACAGCTGATCCAGGGCATCGAGGGTCAGCTGGGCCTCGTCGTACTGCGGGGCCCAGTTTTCCGGCGCGCCCAGGATGGTATTGAAGTCGCCGGCAACCGCGACGGCCTCAGGCTGCGGGAAAGTCTCCACAGCGGGCGCTTCGGCCTTGGTCGCAGCCTTAGCCGCAGTTTTGGGCGCTGCCTTGCGCGAGCGGACCGCCTTGACCACGGGCTCTACGGCGTCCTCGATGGCGTCTTCGATTGCCTTGGCGGCCTTCCCGACGGCGTCGGCAGCCTTCTTAGCGGGCGTCCGCTTTGCCGGGGCCTTCTTGGCGGGAGCCGCCTTGACTGCCGCTGCCGGTGCGGGTGCCGGCGGAATGGCGACGTCGGCAGGAACCGGAGTGCCGGCGTCGAGCGCTACCGCGAAGGAATCCGCATCGGGGAAGGCGACCGTCGCGCGCATGCCGTCATCGGTGATGGTCCAGCCGGAACGGCCCTTGACCAGCCAGCCGGCCTTGACCAGCTTCGCCGTGGCGGACGTGAGCGTCTTGTGCCCGCGCGGAATGCCGCCGCTGAGCAGCGTGGCCTCATGATCACTGAACGGCACGCGCGCGGTGGCTTCCGCCAGAACCTCGCCGGCATTGAGTGAACCGCCGGACCAGACCCCTTCCGTCAGGACGTGCAGCACGGTCTTGAGACGGAGGTCGGTGTTATCTGCGATGGACTTGGCCATGATTCCCCTTGCGTAATGCGATCTGTCACTAGGCATCCTGCCAAGACCCTGTTAAATCGCGCGACTTGAATTGGTTAACTCTGCGTGTCATGACCCACTATGACGCGGATTACAGCAAAAGTGAGGCAGGAGTCTCGGCTAGGGGGCTGTTTTCTCAACCCTGGCGCACAAATCCCGGGTATCGCCGAACTCTTCCCGCACGCGCTCGCGCACCAGTGTAGCGAGTGGGAACGAGCGGAGCTACCCGCGGTTCAGTTCGTCCAGAAGCTCTGCTTTTCGCTCCTCGGAGGCGAACGACGAATGGATGGAATTGGCCGCGAGCCGGGACCTGTCGAAGTCTGAAAGGTCAAAAACGGCCTTCAGCTGGGAAAAGTTGTCGTCCACGTACCCACCAAAGTAGGCCGGATCATCCGAGTTCACGGAGACGTTGAGCCCGGCGGCGAGCATGGCCGGCAAGGGATGGTCCGCCAGGGTGTCCACGGCACGCAGCCGGACGTTTGACAGCGGGCAGACCGTCAGCGGAATCCGGTCCGCCACCAGCCGCTCCACCAGGTCCGGGTCCTCCATGCAGCGGATGCCGTGGTCAATCCGTTCCACTCCCAGGATGTCCAGCGCTTCGATAATGTACGACGGCGGTCCCTCCTCGCCTGCGTGCGCGGTCAGCCGCAGGCCCGCTTCGCGGGCTTTGGCGAACAGCCGCTCAAACTTGGCCGGCGGGTTGCCCACCTCGGCCGAATCCAGGCCGATGGCCGCGATGGGGGCATTCATGGCCAGCAGTCCGTCCAGGACCTCCAGCGCGGATTCCTCGGACTGGTCCCGCAGGAATGCGGCAATCAGCAGGGTGGACATGCCGAAGTCCTCCTGGGAGGTGGCCAGCGCCGACGCCACGCCTTTGACGCAGGTTTCCAGGCTGACGCCGCGGGACAGGTGGGCCTGCGGGTCCATCATGATCTCCGCGTGCCGGACCCCCGCGGCTGCGGCGCGGGCGAGGTAGGCGCGGGTCATATCGGCGAAGTCATGTTCGGTCTGCAGCACCACCATGTTGGCGTAGTACAGGTCGAGGAAGGACTGCAGGTCCGTGAACTCGTACAGTCCCCGGAGCTCCTCCAGGCCTGAGTGCGGGAGGGTGATGCCGTTGCGTTCGGCCAGTTCGAGGATCAGCTCCGGCTGCAGCGTGCCCTCAATGTGCAGGTGCAGTTCCGCGACCGGCACGAGCAGCGCCGCTACTTCCTGCAGGTCTGTTGCTGTTTCTGTTTCTGCCGCGGCAGCTTCAGTTTCAGTGGCGGCAGCTTCTGTTTCGGGCACCGCGGTTCCGTCCGCAAAGATATTCATCCGGTCAGGATATGCCTGCCAGCCGGTCCTCGCCCTCTCAGCAGACCACTTCCATCAGGACATCACCAGCTGACCACCAGAAATCATCTCGGTTTGATAACGGCCTCCTGATGTCCTAGCGTGAAATGCAAGCCCGTTCTTCGGGCGACATGAATGCCCGGTGCTGCCTCCACCAGAACTGCCCGGCCGGCAGACACCGAAAATTGACCTCTATATCGTCAGGGGCGGGCAGTGGCGCAATAACCTCCGGGGACGGACCGAGCGCTGGTGGCCTTCAGGAGCATCACACCATGAACAACAAAACCATCCGTACTGCCGCACGCCGTGGAGTAGCCGTTGCCGCCATTTCCGCGGCTGGCCTTTCACTCTCCGTCACCGCGGCCAACGCTGCCACCGACGGCGCAACCTGGGACGCACTGGCGCAGTGTGAAAGCGGCGGAAACTGGGCCACAAATACCGGCAACGGCTACTCGGGCGGCCTGCAGTTCAGCGCCAGCACTTGGGCTGCCTACGGCGGCACCGGTTCCGCAGCCGACGCCAGCCGCGAGCAGCAGATCGCCGTGGCCGAACAGGTCCAGGCATCGCAGGGCTGGGGAGCGTGGCCGTCCTGCACCGCGGAGCTTGGCCTGAGCGGCGGAGGGGGTGCGACGGCGGTGGCTCCCCAGAGCGCGCCAGTCCAGAGTGCACCGGTCCAGGCTCCTGTGGAGAGCGTGCCAGTCCAGGCTCCTGTGGAGAGCGTGCCAGTCCAGGCGCCTGTGGAGCAGGCACCAGCCGTGCCGGCCGCGACGGATGCGGTGACGGCTCCGCAGCACGCCGCGCCCGTGGAACTGAGTGGCGAGACCTACACGCTTGAGCCCGGCGACACCCTGAGCACCGTCGCCGACAAGCTTGGCGTTGAGGGCGGCTGGCAGAGCCTGGCGGACGCCAACCTGGACACCATTGCCAACCCGGACCTCGTGTTCTCCGGGCAGGTCCTCCAGCTTCCCGCCTAAGCTTCAACACTTTCCGCGGGAACCGCCCCTTCCCCAAGAACGACGGCCCACGGAAACAACAAAAGCCCGGCAGAAACAACCCCGGGAAACAACGACGCCGGAGCCCCCCTCGCTGGGGAGCTCCGGCGTCGTCCGTTGTTGTGTTCTGAATGGCCGGCAGGGACCTGATCCTCCTGCCGTCCGCGATCCTTCGTGCTTAGGCTGCTGCCTTGGCCACGGCCGGAATCTCACGGATGATGCGGACCTTCCACGCGGCGTCGTCGCTGGTGTCCAGCAGGGCCACCGTGCCGTGGGCGAGGTTCAGCGCCACACGCTTGGCCGCCAGCAGTTCAAGGTAGAGGTGCTCATTCATGCGGCTGGGGGTGTCGATCATGTACTTCACGGCGTCGCGGACCTTGCGGTAGTTGGCGCTCTTCTCGCGGTGCAGGTGCAGTTCCAGCATCTGGCGCTGGCGCACTTTGGGCTCGTGCTTGTTGAGCCAGGAGACGGCGAGGTGCACACCGATCACCAACGCGAGGGAGACAGCGTAGATCCACCAGCCGCTGGACATCAGGAACAGGGGCAGGTTGCCGATCGCCACGAGCGCAATGACGATCCGCAGCGCGACGATCCGGCGAAGGGTCAGGGCCACTGAGGCCATAGCCGCACGAAAGCCGTGCTGCTCGTGGCGCGCCGCGGCCGGGTCAAGGGTAAATTCATCAAGGACCAGGATGCCCTTGGCCTCCGGATCAAGCATCTGCCCAAACTTGGGCACAAACAGCTGCGTTGAACCGGCGGTCACTTCAGGTGAAATTGTCATGAGGGGGCTTCCGGGACGGTGGGGCGTTTCGGTGATTTTAGTGGTTAGCGGCATCCGCTGTATGTATCGGTCCACTATGTGAACTATTCCGCTGCCCTGTCGCGGTTGAGGGGCGCTGCCAGGATCCCGCGCGTGTGGCGCCGGGCACTGCAATTGGCACATCCGCCGCATGCCGTCAGACTGAAGGGATGCAAACCTTCCTTCCGTATCCCGATTTCCGGCAGAGCGCCGCAGCACTGGACACCGCCAGGCTTGGCAAGCAGCGTGTCGAGGCGCTGCAGACCCTCCGGGCTCTGGTGATTCCCGAGTACGGCTGGCTGGACCATCCCGCCGTCCGCATGTGGATGGGCCACGTTCCGGCGCTTACCATGTACGGCCTGGCGATGGTGGACGAATGGACCAACCGCGGCCATGAAGACAACACGCGCGCCAACATCACCGAGTTCGCGCCCCAAGCCGCACACCCGGACTACGCGGCCAAGATCCCGCTGCCGGAGTGGCTCGGAAACCCTGATTTCCACCTGAGCCACCGCGCCAAGCTGCTCCGCAAGGAACCGAAGTTCTACAAGGCGGTGTTCCCGGACGCCGACCTGGACCTGGACTTCATTTGGCCTGAGCCCAAGCACGAGTTCTATCCGGCAGAACCCGAGGGCGATGTCCTCTGGATTCTCCGCGACCCGCACGCCGAAATCGATCCGCAGACGCTGGATACCGTGGCGCTGCCGCCGATACGCCGCGGCGGCGCTGTTGCACCCGGCGCCCCTGAGGACGGCTACTCCCCCGTTTACGTCGACGACGGCTCCCGCCGCCCGTCCAAGCAGCCGCGCAAGCTGCCGCCCAAGCAGCTCGTGAAGAAGCCCACCCGGAAGCGTCTGGCGCAGGAGGAAGCATTCGCCACCCTCCCCGGCAAGACCACCGTCGCGGTTTCGTTTGAGGACGGCAACAAGTTCGCCGTCGGGCAGGTGCTGGGCCGCCCCATCACGCTCGACGACGGCCGGTTCGGCCGCACGTTTACCGTCACCGAGGTGATCGACCGGTCCGCGTTCGATTACCCCGCGCTCCTGCAGGACCCCCGGGTGTTCTTCCCGGTTCCCGCTCCCTGAGTGGCCACGCCGGGGTCTCGCGCCACTGAGGACGCCTAAACTCCTGCACGCCCGCGCAACTTTTCCCTTACAGTGATCGTTGAATGCTGGCAGCAAAGCACCAACAGCTTGGGGGCGAAAATGGGGGCAGGCGACGGCGCTGCTGAGCAGGCGCGGATTGCGGCGGAACGAGCGGCCAAACTGAGGCGCCAGCTCGACTACGCAGAACGGGCTGAACGGGCGTGGGCCGCGGGTGCCGCTGGTGAAGCCCGGGTTGCCTCGATATTGGAAACGCTTGAGGCCCAGGGCTGGATGGCCCTTCACGACGTGCATTGGCCAGGGCGGCCCAAAGCCAATTTGGACCATGTCTTAGTGGGCCCGGGCGGTGTCATTGTGATCGATGCGAAGAACTGGTCCGGCGACATCCATCTCCGGAACGGCGTCCTGCGGCAAAACGGTTACTCCCGTGAGCGAGAAGTCTCCGGGGTGGTAGAGCAGTGCTCAGCTGTGGCAGCCCTCCTGGAACCGCGGCACCGCCGCTACGTTCAAGCGTGGCTGTGCATGGTTGGACAACCCGATCTGCAGGGCACCACCGCCAGCGGTGCGCGGGTCCAGGGCATCGACACCGTATGCCGCGCCGTAGGTGCTGTGCCGGCCGTGCTTGATGCGAACACAGTCGAAGCCATTCACCAATTCCTGACCAACGTGCTTGCCGGAACCTCAAGTCCACCGCTTCTAACCACTGGAAGTGTTCCGACTGGACCTTCGGATTTCATGCATGCTGCAGGCCCTGCCACATCCTTGGCACGCTGGCGGACTGCACGCGACCCCTCCGATGACCCGCGCACCATACGCCCTCCGGTTAGCGTTCGACCACAGCCTGCACGCAGGAAAAGGACGAGCTGCCTGGGGGTGCTCTTCCGGCTGGCACTGATCATTTTCGCCCTCGGCGTGCTCTCCAGCGTGCTCTCACAACTTTCGCCCCAGCCGCAGAGAGTCCCGGTTCCCGCGCCAGCGGTAGTTTCCACCCTTCCAGCGCCCTGATCAGGCCGCGAATGCGAGTCACGACGGCAAGAATGGCAGACTTTCACCATGACGATTCTCTTGGCCGGCTGCGGCGATCTTGGCACCGAAGCGGGCCTGCGCTTCGATGCGGCCGGACACCGGGTGGTGGGCTGGCGGCGTTCGCCCGAAAAACTGCCCTCTGCGATCGAAGGTGTGGCGGCGGACCTGGGCTCCACGGACCTGCCCGGTGTCCCGGCCGACACCACCGCCGTCGTCGTGGCGGTTGCGGCTGACTCACCCACGGAAGCGGCCTACCGTGCCGCGTACGTGGACGGTCTGGCGCATGTCATGGACGCCCTGGAGCGTGACGGCGTAACGCCGCGGCGGGTGCTTTTTGTGTCGTCCACCGCTGTCTACGGGGACGCCGGCGGTGGCTGGGTCGATGAGAGTACGACGGCGGTTCCTAGCGGTTTCTCCGGACGGATCCTCCTCGAGGCGGAGGAACTCCTGGTTTCGCGGCTGCGCGGCACTGGTACTTCGCCCGTTACGCTGCGGCTTGGCGGGATCTACGGTCCGGGCCGGACTCGGCTGATTGACCAGGTCCGCAGCGGGAATGCCGTGGTTCCCGACGAACCACGCTTTACCAACCGGATCCACCGGGACGACGCCGCTGCGGCGATCGTCCAGTTGGCCACGATGGAAGCTATGCCTGCGCCGGTATATGTCGGTGTGGACAACTCTCCCGCTGAACTTGGGGATGTACTGCGGTTCCTGGCCGCCGAAATGGGCTATCCGGAACCGCCCGTCGGACCGGCCGACGAGGCCCGTGGTGGCAACAAACGCTGCAGCAATGCGCTGCTCCGCGGGACCGGGCTTGAGTTCACCTACCCGACGTTCCGGGAAGGTTACCGGGCAGTTCTGGCGCGCACCGCAGTCCGCCACCCGTAACCCCCGGGCGCGAACGGACACTTAAGCCCCACCGTCGCCGACGACCCGCGCGAACGGACACTTAAGGCCCTGAATTGCCGCGGCGCGATTCGCGGCACCGATCGTTGCTTCGCAGGGTTATGCACATAGCCATTCAGCCTCGCCGTTATTGTCACACCCTCCGGGGATGATTTGAGTATGGATAGCAGAGCAGCTGTGGCGACGGCGGAGGCCCTTTCTGTGTCCTTCGCTGAGCTTGCGG
>NZ_JBTNDQ010000026.1:0-36383 GCF_054510915.1 Pseudarthrobacter arbutini
TAACGCTCACGACCAGCAAACAAGCCGCCAAACCCAAGCCCGCCACGCGCGCACTTCGGAATGATTCCACGAAGAATGCTACGCGCGCATCTTGACATGATTCCCCGGGCGGTCCGCGTTGACTCATAGGAAAGGTCCGCGGCGACGGATACGTTGCCTCATCTGAAAAGGTCCGGGAAGGTCCGGGCCGCGGACATCCTTGAGGGATGGGACTGACGATGAGCCAGCGGCAGGCTGTCACGGTGATCAAGGCACGGGCTTACGCGCGGGCGAATCGCGCCGGGAAGATGCGGATCCTGGATGAGTTGGTGGAGCTGACGGGCTGGAACCGTGATTATGCCCGGCGGGCGCTGCGGCAGGCGCTGGAGTTGCGGCCGGTGCGTTCCCGTCCGCCGCGGGCCCCGGTGTACGGGCCGAAGGTCATCGAGGCGCTCGTGGTCTGCTGGGCGGTGCTCAGGGCGCCGGCGGGAGGGCTGGAGCTCGGCATCCGCAAAAACGGCAATCCTGTCCAGGAGACGCCATGACCCAGGGCGCTGGTCCCGAGAACCGCAAGTACCAGAACCCCACCACCTTCAACGATGTGAAAGCTCACAGGAACAGTTGGCCATGAAAACCCGGATCATTCGCACCGGCACACCCCTGACAGAGATCGGACTCGGATGTGCCCAATTCGGGAACTTGAACAGGGTAACAACCGACGAAGAATCCACAGCTGCGGTCACCGCAGCGTGGGACGAAGGGATACGGTACTTCGACACCGCCCCACACTATGGACTGGGTCTTTCAGAGCAGCGGCTCGGCAAAGCCTTGCGGGAACGACCGCGGAACGAATTCGTTGTCTCCACCAAAGTGGGGAGACTGCTGGAGCCGAACCCACGTCCCACGGGGAGGGACGACCAAGGCTTCCTGGTCCGCGACGACCTGCGCCGGGTCTGGGACTTCAGCCGTGACGGCATCCGGCGCTCCGTCGAGGCCAGCATGGAGCGGCTGCAACTGGGCTGTATCGACATCGTTTTCCTCCACGATCCCGATGACCACTGGGGTGACGCCTCCACCACCGGCATGGACGCACTCATCGAACTACGCGACGAAGGCATCATCCAAGCCATAGGCGTCGGAATGAACCAACCGGAAATGCCTGCCGCGTTCATCAACAAATGCGACCTTGACATTGTCATGATTGCTGGGCGCCACACACTACTCGATCGGACCGCGGATGAGGTTCTGCTGCCCCTGGCACAGGAACGGAACGTAGCACTCGTCGCCGCAGGGGTCTACAACTCGGGGCTGCTCAGTTCAGCTTTCGTCCCCGACGATGCTCAATTCAACTACGCCACCGCACCCAAAATCTCATCGTCGCGGCAAGAAGAATGGCAGAAATCTGTGCTTCACACGGTGTAAG
This sequence comes from Pseudarthrobacter arbutini, assembly GCF_054510915.1. NCBI lineage: Bacteria > Bacillati > Actinomycetota > Actinomycetes > Micrococcales > Micrococcaceae > Pseudarthrobacter > Pseudarthrobacter arbutini. The sequence continues at coordinate 1,403 of NZ_JBTNDQ010000026.1, forward strand.
TTTGCCCGAAGCGGCCGTCCAGTTCGCACTCAGGGACCAGCCTGTTCACTCAGTCGTCCTCGGCACCCGCACGGCAGCACAAGCCCATGCGGGCGCCCAACGATACCGCGCGCGATTCCCGATGAGCTTTGGCCAGCACTCGACCAAATCGCACAGGAACTGCGGCGATAGAGATGATCATTGACGCCCACGTCCACGTTTGGGATCTCTCCATCGGAGGTTACGTTTGGCCGGACGAATCAACGCCCTCGATTAACAGAAACCTCGGACTCGATGACATCACACCTACCCTGGACGCCTTTTCCATCTCTGGGGTCCTGCTCGTACAAGCGGCGGACACAGCCGTGGACACCTCTCACATGCTCTCTGTGGCCGAGTCCAATGCCCGGGTACTCGGTGTGGTCGCTTGGCTTGACCTGGAAACGCCAGCACATGAATTCGAACGCCTCTTGGATAAGCTCTGCCAGAACCGGCTAGTCGTAGGAATCCGCAACCTCATCCACGCCAAAGCCGATCCGGACTGGATCCTCTCGCCGCATCCGCAGGCATCCCTGGCCCGGCTGGCAGCAGCCGGGGTGCCCTACGAATATGTCACTACTGACCAACGGGGCTTGGACAACCTCTGCCTGATTCAGGAACGGGTCCCCGAGGCTCATTTCGTGCTCGACCATCTCGGAAAACCACCGATAGGCGGCACCGACAATGAAAGGCGTTCCTGGCGCTCACGCATTCGCGATGTTGCGGCCCACCCCAACACCGCCGCCAACTCTCCGGGCTGTACTCTGCGACCGGCGATATGTCCGCCTGGTCCACCAAGCAAATAAGACCCTTCTTCCACGATGCGCTGGAAGCCTTCGGCCCCCAGCGCCTCCTCTACGGGGGGACTGGCCCGTCTCCGAACTCGCGGGAGGATACGCACGCACCTGGCGCTCAACCTCGAAGCCCCTACCGGAACTGCCCGCAGAAGACCGGAATGCAATCCTCGGCCAAAACGCACAACGTGTCTACAAACTGCCAAAGCGCTCCCCTACTCGGCAAGGCCAAGCGAAAGCCTTGCCGGGTAGTTTGAGGTAGGGACTATCTCCGGGCTGATTCATCTGACGGGATATGCAGCTTACAGGCCGACATATGGCCAATTGGGGCGGTGCGCGGGGCGATCCAAGCGCGGCCTGGAGATAGACAGAGGGCGACGGCGGCGCCCAAGCCGGGTGCCGCCGTCGACCGCCGCTATTCCTGGGCGCGGACCCGCATAAACGGACCCGCCGAAACCGGGGAACACTGGCTGCTGGCCCGCCGCTCCCTGAAGGACCCGACCAACCTGGCCTACTACATCTGCCACGGCCCCAACCGGGTCTCCCTGGCCGAGCTGGTGCGGATCGCCGGCGCCCGGTGGGCCATCGAGGAAACCTTCCAAACCTCCAAGGGCGAAACGGGGCTGGACCACTACCAGGTCCGCCAATACACCGGCTGGTACCGGCACATCACCCTCGCCATGTTCGCCCAGGCCTTCATGACCGTGATCCGCTCCAAAAAGGGGCCCAGCCGCCGCAGACGGGGATCTGATCCGGCTCTCGCTGCCCGAAATCAGGCGGCTGCTCGTCCGGCTCGTCTGGCACCGCACCACTCTTCTACGTCCGCCACACAAATATCATCACTCACCACCAACGATTAACAGGCAACGAGCGGAAAGTCCGCTTAAAACGCCGATGCAGCCCAGAATAAACGCGACTGTAGTAATAGGAGATAACGCCCCAGATATGGACGCGGCCAATCTTCACCCGTGGGCATGGGAAAACGGCAGGTCCTACTGGAACACCGGGCACTATCACCAAGCTGTAATGCAGGCGGCGATCCGCGTCAACGCTGAGACTCAAGCAAAGCTGGGGCGTATGGACGTATCGGAGACGGCGCTTTTCAACGAAACGTTCTCTATGGATGAGCCAAAAGAAGGTGCACCGCGGCTCAGACTGACGGAAGACGACGGGGGAAGAACGTATCAGAATCTTCACCGGGGCGCTCGATCCTTTGCGGACGGTCTCTACACAGCAATCCGTAATCCTGGCATGCATAAGCCGCAGGAAAGCGACGGAGGCGAGGAGCAGCTTGCTCTTGAACAACTGGCAGCCTTCAGCTTGCTAGCACGCTGGATAGACCAGGCCGAAGTCGACAACGAAATAACCGCATGACAACGCGCGGCCAGAGGCCATCAACTCACCTGCTGATACGTCAATGAAGCGTCCGTAGAATGGTCCTTGCCGGGTCAACAGTGGCAGAAGGATCCCGTTTCGGCGAGCTGGCTAGCCGATCGGCAAACGGACACCAGGGGTGACATATAGCGCTGCGATAACGCCGCCGCTTATGCTGCGATCCACAGGTCACTTTCGATGCTGACATGCCGCAGGCACGACAAAACCGTCGTTCTGCTGGTGTAGGACGACGGCCGTCCTTCACGAATGATGTAGCCGTCTTACCGCGTTGCATCTCCGCAACGCCGATCAACACAGTGTGTCGAGTCGATGCAGGCCGGCACCGATGGCCACCGCAGCCACACCCGATCGGGATTCTTGTGCCATCTTGACGAGAATGTTCTCGACGTGTGTCGTGACCGTGCGGATGGAAATGCCGAGTTCGGAGGCAATCTGCTGATTTGAGCGCCCCACCGTAATCCGATCGATGACCTCGGCTTCCCTTGTGGTCAGTCCGAATGGAAGTTCCATCGGTGTTTCAACGATCAGGGCAACGTCCCCGCGTCCTGACCATGCCGCTGCGGTGCGGGTGATTTCCAGCGCGACCGTGCCGTCCTCGACGGCCCACAGTCCTGAGACGGACGCCGAGTTGCCTGCGAGGAAGCGGGCGACGAATTCGCGGAAGCGCGGCTGAAAAACCACACTGCTCATGTTCCGGGAGATGACGGGACGGGCGTCGCCCTCCGCGTCCAACAGCGAAGCTTTGCAATCTTCGCGTAGCCGGAGAATGGGGTAGCCCAGCGTCTGCCGTCTACACAGCTCAGCGACGATCGGGGACAACGCCCCGATGAGGTCCCGTGCGTCGTCGTCGAAGTTGTGAAAATGAGTGGCCGACAGGTGCAGCATCCCGGCATATTGGCCGTCGTCTGAAATCAGGCACGTGGTCATTCCATCGGTGAAGCCCGCCGGCGCCAGGGCGGTCTGATACAGCTGCGTCTCCCGGTAATCGTACTTAAGATCGTCAATGCGAAGGGGCCTGTTGAGTTTCAACAGTTTCCGGTGAACCTTTGTCGCTGCATATGGGTCCCCTAGCGCGGCCAGGGTTTCCGGCTGGTAGCCGTCGTTTGCCAGGACAATATGTTGGGCGCGGTCCGGGTTCCAGAAGAGCAAGGCGGCGGCGTCATGTCTGGTGCCGTCGGCCAGGATATGCAGGATCTGGTCAGCGCCGTCGAGTTGATATTGCGCTGCACCGGCAGCGAAAGCCGCCTTGAGCAGGATCTGGGACTTTCCGCTGACCATCAAGGCCTCCATGACAGGAGGATCGTGTCCTCCGGGTATGCGGCTTAATTATACGGCTCCCGCTTCCGTGGCGGTCATGCTCGGCCTCTAATACTTGAGCGGCCTGCGGGATTTCTGGCGTGCGCAAGCCGGTTGCTTGGGAGTACGTATAAATACCGATGTTGGGGGCGAGGCCGTATTCGTAGGCTGATTACACGAAGTCGTGAGTGTCGTATCGGTCGTGAAAGAGCACAAAGTGACAAGCATTGAGCCAAAACCTCGTGAAGCCATTATCACGTGCGGGCACAGTTGCCCGCTCGATCAGCGGATCCGGCCCGCCTCGTGTGGCGACAAGGCCAGCGTGAAGGGGCTTACTGATGGCCGACCTTGAGCTTCACGGGCAGGCGGATCGCTTCAATGTCAGACCGATGGAGGACATCTGCTTCACAATCACGTGCCGGGGCTCGTCCAGCTTTCAGGCGCAGCTGCTACGTCTTGGGGACCACCGCCGCGAAGAAGCGACTCCGGACATAGATGGAATGGCGGTGCGCAGCAGCATCGATGCACGATATGAACGCCGCTGGCATGGGATTTGCCCGCGCCCCTACCTGGAAGTGCCGGGCAGCGAAAATGCCTTCAGCAGGGCTGCTGGTGTTACGTTCGGAGCTTTCATACGCTCTGACGTGCCGAAGGTCGCACAGCAAGCGATTCTAACCGCGTGGGACTCAACCACGGGCGCAGGATCAGGAGTATTCCTTCGTCAGGGAAGGCTGACGCTTTTGGCGGGCGACGGCGACGCCGGGATGGAGCTCAGCATCCCGGAGCCTCTCCAGCCGGGCATCTGGCACGAAGTGGCCGCGTCCTACGACCTCGCATCAGGTCTCGGTGCCCTGTCTCAGAAACCATGCTCCGCGGCCGCGGGGTCCCGCCGTTTGGCGGACTTGAGCTGCAAAACCCGCACGATAACGGGTTATCGCAGACTCGCTCGGCTGCCGCCCGCTCCCATCATGATCGGCGCGAGTGCCAAGCTCACTTCACACTGGACGGCAGCCGAAGAGTCCTTCACGGGAACGCTGGAGTCTCCGTACGCGATCGCAAACGCAACCCGGACCGCGGATCTGCCGGGGCTGCACGCCCGGCGTCTGGACGCTTCTGCCCTAACCGCTGCATGGGATTTCTCCCGAGGCCTTTCCGACGACGGTATCCACCCGGATGAAGTCCCCGACATCACCGGCTCTTTTAACGCCCACTGCGTCAACACACCTCTGAGGGCGGTTCCGGGACATCTTGGCAACGTGAACGAAGACTTCAGGACCGCGCCGGAAAGATACGGCGCTGTCCGCCTGGTGGACAGGTGGCCTGAAACCGAGAGATGGCAGTCGCGGATCACCCTCTCCGTCCCGGAATCGCTGGAAAGCGGGTTTTATGCCGTGCAGTTACGCGCGGCCATTACCGAGGAATATGTGCCGTTTGTCATTTCGTCGCCGAGGCAATCCCCGTCCCTGACGGTACGGGCCGCACCCGACTGATTTCCGCCCACGAGGCCCCGCCGAACATTGAGCGCACACCCGATCGCTCGTTCATTTCACCCCGATCCCATTTACAGAATCCATGAGTCGAAGTCAGGACTAGGATTCCCCTGAGAGGCACAGATAGCCCATGAAAAACGAAAATATCGCTACTTCGTCCAATGACGCCGGAGTCAACGACGTCGAAGAGCAAAAACTAGGGGCGCTCGGCTACAAGCAAGAGCTCAACCGCACCATGACCTTGACGGATGTCGTCGTTTACGGCCTCATTTTCATGGTCCCGCTGGCTCCCGTGGCCGTTTTCGGCACCATCTTCAATTTCTCCCATGGCATGGCCGCGTTGGTCTACCTGGTAGCCGGAATCGCGATGTTCTTCAGCGCCCTCAGTTACAAAGAAATGGCCAAGGAGTACCCCGTTGCCGGGTCCGTATATTCGTACGTCCGCCTGGGCACCACGAAGTTCGTGGGGTTCCTGTCGGGATGGGCCATCCTCCTGGACTACCTGCTCCTCCCGGCGCTGCTGTGCATCCTCGCAGCGTCCGCCATGGCGGCGCTCATGCCCGATGTTCCGGGCTGGATCTGGGTCATAGGTTTTATCTCGGTGGTGGCCTTTATCAATCTCCGCGGAATCGTTGTTACGGCCCGGATGAACATGGTCTTCCTGATCATCCAAGGCGCGGCGTTCATCGTTTTCGTCGGCGGGGCCTTGGTGGCCATCGCCCAGGGCCGCGCACAGTTCAGCCTTTCTCCGTTCTATCAACCTGAATTTTTCTCTTGGGAACTCGTTTTCACGGCCATCCCTGTCGCTGCCCTGAGCTACATCGGCTTCGACGCCATCTCGACGCTTAACGAGGAAGCCAAGGGCGGCGGAAAAGCCGTGTCGAAAGCGACCATGATCGTCCTGTGGCTCGTGATCGCCTTGTTTGTCGCACAGGTCTATTTCGCGGCGCTGTTTGTACCCAACAACGAACCATTCGCCGAGGGGGACGCGACGAACAACGCCTTCTACTACATCAGCGAAACCGTTATTGGGCCCTGGTTCAAGATCGCCTTCACGCTGATCACAGCCCTGATCGCGCTGTTCGCCAACGTCCTCGTTTCCCACGCCACCACGTCGAAGATGATCTTCGCAATGGCACGCGACGGCCAACTGCCCCGCCGCCTGGCCGCGGTGAGTGAAAAGCACCAGGTCCCCAAGGCCGCCATGATCGTGGTGACCATCCTCACCGCCGTCATCGGCGTACTGGCCGTAGGACAAATCGAGCTCATCGTCACCATGGTCACCTTCGGCGCCCTCACTGCCTACATCCTGCTGCACATCAGTGTCATCATCCACTTCGGCCTGCGTCAGTCGAGCCGGAAGTACTTCATCCACTGGATCTCCCCCATGCTGGGCATTGCCGTGCTCGGATATGCCCTTTACAGCACCAACATGCTGGCCAAAATCATCGGCATCTCATGGCTGGTCATCGGTACCATCGTCGCACTCGTCCTGAAACGGTCCGGCCGCACGCTTGAAACGGAAGACCGTATCTAAGCCCCGTCGGGACAAACCCCTCGGCCGCAACCGCAAGGGTCGAAGGGTCACCGGTTCTGCCTCTCAAGTCAGCGCCGGTGATCCGGGGTTCCCACAGCAATGCGCAAATTCGAACAGGGCATGACAATCCGCAGTTAGGAAGCACTACCTTAAAAATTGACGAGCCGAACCGAACGGACGCCGTCGTGGCGCGCCTTGGATACCGGTTCAGCCCTGGAAGAAGCGATCGCAAGGCTGATCTCCACGACGTCAGCCACAGCCACAGCCACCCCAGGCATGCTGGCCAGGACGCGGCCAATTCACGCTTGGGTCAGCGAAAGCGTACCCGCGGATACACCTACGAATCCGTGCAACTCCCGACCAGGCCGCCACTAAGACCAACTCTATGAGCGTCCCGTCCAGTACGCACAACTACCGATACTTTTCACAACCTTCCAGTCATACCGTGGAAGCTACAGACAACAAAAGGGCGTGGACTGGGGTAGTGCCGGCAGGCAGCTTCCCGCCAGCCACCCGTCCCACGTCAAAACGAAAGCGAGACCATCCCATGACTCCGCGGACCAGTCCACAGCCTGGCTACTTCCACCGTGGCCGAACCGGAGCGAACTGATGCGTACCAGCGCGGATCGCTCATCCGAGCTCATGAGCATTTTCGAGGAACGTTTCTCATCCCGGCTACGCCGCGACTTTACGGATGAAGTAACAGCCGCGTACGACCGCTGCCCACTGGGTCCCCATGACGACAAGACAGCCCGCGTCGTGCGCGCACTCGGGAATGCCTCAGCCAACGGCAAAGAGATCATCCTCAACCTCGGCCCCAACGGACCGTGGGGCATCGGCCGGATTACCCTCGGAGCACCAGGAAATCTCCTTCTCATGCCGGGAACATTCCACAGTTACGAAGACGCGCTGCGCCAAGTGTTCTCACTGCGCCGCAAGAATTTTTTGGAGAGCTAACAAAAATGACCGCAGAAGCAGCACCCGCCACTGAGACCCAGCCCGAACTGAAAATCTTCGGCTACACCGACCGTTTCGCGGCTCGCCCCGGAGAAAGCCTCTCCTTCCACGTCAGCTGCGAAGGGCCCTCCACATACCAGGCGTCGCTGGTCCGGCTACGCCACGGATTCACCGGCGACGCCGGTCCGGGGTTCCTCGAGACACCGGTTCCCTCAGAGATCGATGGTGAAAAGCAGGGAACGCACTACGCCTGCCAGCCGGGTTCCTACGTCGAAATACCCGACCAGTCCTCGCTGCTGACCAGCCCGGACGGCCTGGTCATCCAGGCCAAGGTATACCCCACCCTGCCCCTGAGCTCCCGCTCCGGGAACTTCGGTGCCTACCACGTCACTCAGAACTCATTCGGGGGCGCAAGCGACCGGCAAGTCATCCTAGGAAACTGGGCAGAAGATTGCTCTACCGGGTACGCGCTCGTACTGGATGCTGGGCGACCCACCTTCATCTGGAGCGAACAAGGAACCGTGAAGTCCGTTTCACTGAACAGCCCGCTGGAGGGCCACCACTGGTACAGCCTCCACGTGGAAGTCAATACGGCAGCCGGCCACATCCGCCTTATCCAGGCCCCCCTCTCCAACATCATGAACCGGTACACCGACCAGGCGCTGCCCCTGGAGCCTGAAGAAAAACTCGTGGCCGCCCAACCATCCACACCTGCAGCCACGACAGCTCCCTTCCGCATAGGGGCCGGCGCGCGGCTGGACGGGGAACGATGGCTCGCTGCCAACGGCTTCAACGGCAAAATCGGCGGCGTCTCGATTCAGCGCTCCACCCCGGCCACGACCGACACAGTCGCTGACTGGCACTTTGGGCGCAGCCACCGCGACGACGGACTGCTCCTATGGGACGTACTCGACGAATCCCCAAACCGCCTCCACGGCAGGTGCCACAACGCACCCACCCGCGCCGTCGCAGGCCATTCCTTCACAGGTCTCGTCGACGACTTCAGGCAGGTTCCCGATGAATACGATGCCATCCACTTCCACGACGACGACATCACCGACGCCGGCTGGCCGGAAGCATTCACACTGGACGTTCCCTCAGACCTGCCCAGCGGCGTATACGCAGCCAAGCTCACCGCGGACGGAGCAGAGCAATACCTTCCCTTCTTCGTCCGGGCAGGCCAAAAGAAGAACGACGTCGCCGTGCTGTTCTCCACCGCCACATATCTGGCCTACGCCAACGACCGGATTGCCTTCGAAGCAGACGGCGCCGAAATCATCGTCAGCCGCACCCCCATTCTCGACCGCGAAGACCTCACGCTCCAGGATCATCCCGAATTCGGCCGCTCCTGCTACGAGATCCACAACGACGGGTCCGGCGTCGTCTTCGGCAGTGTCCGCAAACCCATCTTGACCCTGCAGCCCAAACACCGGGCATGGTTCCAGGCAGAAGGTGTGTGGGGACTTCCCGCGGACCTGTGCATCGTGCACTGGCTCGAAACCGAGAACTGCGACTTTGATGCCATCACAGATGAGGATCTCGATCGCGAAGGCTACGGTCTGCTCCGCGACTACCGGGTGGTCATCACCGGCAGCCATCCCGAGTACGTGACGCGCAAGGAGCTCACCGCGCTGGAGGAGTTCACATCCAACGGGGGCAGGCTCATGTATCTGGGCGGCAACGGGTTCTACGCCACCGTGTCTTTCGACCCAGAACAGCCGCACCTGATGGAACTCCGACGCTCCGACGGAGGCACGCGCCCACACCAATCCCCATATGGAGACAAGCGCCACGCCACATCAGGTGAGCTCGCTGGCATCTGGAGGAACAAGGGCCTGCCGCCCCAGAAGCTCGCCGGAGTGGGATTCGCCGCGCAAGGCTTCGACCGCTGCACGTACTACGAGCGACTCGAGGACAGCCACTCACCAGCCGCCGGGTTCATCTTCGAAGGAATCGGTGAAAACGAGCGCCTGGGCGAATTTGGAATCATGGGCGGCGGAGCGGCCGGCGCCGAAGTCGACTGCTACCAGCCCGGTCTCGGCTCGCCACCGGGTACCCTGGTCCTCGCCACATCGGGCCCGCTCTCGGACGCGTACCTCCTGGCCGCAGAAGAAGTCTACGAATCGATTCCCGGCATCGGAGCCACGGAACAACCAGGCGTCCGGTCCGACATCGTGTACTGCGCCCTGGATGGAGGAGGCGGCTTCTTCTCCGTCGGCTCCATCGCCTACACAGCGTCACTGTCCCACAACAACTACGACAACAACATCGCTCAGATAACCGGCAACGTCCTCAGGCGCTTCCGCAGAACCGAACCGCTCCAGGAAATCCTCAGCGAAAAAGGCTCATTCCAGCCAGCTGGAAGCTGAATTTCGATTCAAAAACTGCACGACGCCCGGGCAGCACGGTAACTTCGAGCGATCGTGCTGAACATTAGTGCAGAGGGCGGACCATCTTCAGGATGGTTCGCCCTCTTATACGACCGGACGTCCCACAGTTCTTCCCGACCAATTCAGCCGGTACGGCACCCACCACGCCCAAATCTTCAGCACCTAAATCAAAGACGATAAACCCAGGGTGCATCAGGAGTTCTCATGATTACCACGCTTGAGCCTGACGGCTACTTCCACATCACCGGGCTTTCCCGGGCGGAAATTGAAGACAGCATCAACATGGCGGTTGAGATGGCCCGCGACCACTCGATGAAGGAGGGGTGGCAGGGCATTCTCGTAACGCGTCACGAACCCGGCCAATACACAGTGAACTTAAGTGGCGATGTCCCCTACGGAGTAACGATGGAACGGGATCTGTGCAGCAGCACCGGATCTTACACCCCGCTTCCGTCTCAATGCCCCGCCGGTTAGGGCGCGGACCGTTTGGGGTGTGCGGTCCCTGATCTCCGGGGTCGTCTGCTCCCTCGATAACCCAGCGGTTTTCGTCGGGGTCGGTGACGTGGGCAAACTGCACCCCGCTCGCGTCCTGGACCCTCAGTGATGTCGGAGCAAGGGCACAGTGATTGGTCGCCAAACCTATTGAGAGCGAATGAGAACTTAGCGGATGGCCAAAGACCCTGGGATGTGCTGCAACTCCTGCTCTATCGTCGGGTGGTCAAGTTCATCGGCGCGGGCTTTGAGCAGCGTGGCTCTGATCGCATCCGCGCGGGCCCACTCCGGATGTCCAAGATGGGAACGGCAAAGCACACTACCCCGCCGACGCTGCTCTCCTCATCGTCCATGAAGTACCCGCTGCGGCAGCCCCAGGATTGAGGCGAACCGCTTGGTGCATACGCCAAGTGGTTGGCTAGGACAGCTTGGTTAAGGAGTGAAGAATGACGCCCCTCGATATACAAAGAAGGCAGAAAACTCGTGAAGACCACGGTTCCCCCATCCCTACCCATGGACCGGCGCAGCAATGCCCTCAGGAGTATGGTCTGGTCGTCCTTGGCGTGATGTACCCGAGCGTCGTCCCCCAGCCCTCCCAGGGCATACCAGGCGTTCTGCCGCATCTCCTCCCAGATGTTGCCACCGGCTGGCAGTGCACAGATGTCATCTTTTATGACCCGATTTCTTCCGTGGGAAGCGGTGACCCGATTCGAACGGGTAGCTTAGGGGCGATCAGCGAAGTCCCGCTGTCGCCGAAGCATGAAAAGAAGGGTAAGGGCAGCCGGCACGAAAGTCGCATGAATGCCATGGAAGCTGTCGCCTGCGAGCTGGCGATGCTTTCATTGCGAAATCGAAGGTAGCCATTTGTTCCCAAGCCCGGTCATTTTCAGGCGCCATTTGGATGTCCCTTAATGCGATGTCCTGGGCAGGAACTGTGACACCGATGTCCTTGGAAGTCTTCGACGGGGGAGCGCTCAAACGTGGCCTTGAGGTTGAAGTGCTCGATAACGGCCTCGTCGTTTCACGCGGGGTAATCGAGAACCTAAATTTTGATCGAGGCATCCTCCGGCTCAAGCTTTCCTACGGAACAGGTAGACGAACGTTCCATCAGAAGGACGGGTGGCAGGTTCGTGCCGCGTGCCCAAACACAGAGCTCGGCCGGTGACGATTGGCAACTACCGCCACCCAAAACTGTGACAACCACAGTTGTTTACGCGTCTGCATCCGCAACGGACAAAGACTAAGCACATCCCTGTCTGTGGCGGCGGGAGCTTCATGTCTTCGCCGCCACAACATTTATGGCGGGCGCTCACGCTGAATGTACTGGTACGCGTGCAAGTTCGATTTCGAACTATTCGCGCCTTCTGAACAAGGCTGTAGGACCAGCCTGCTTAAAGCGGAGGTCGAACGCGGCCTCTTGTCTAGCCGGACCCGTTGGCTCACGGCTGGGAAGTCGTCAGGTTGGGGCACACCCCAACCTGACGAAACGGTGTCGTACGTCCTAACTTACTTCTGGGGCGGGCCTCGAACTCAACCTGACAGAATGAGGGTTTGAGGCGCACCATCCACTTAGCGAGGGAGCAGAATGACCCGACGGATCTTTGACAGCCATTTCCACATCATCGATTCCCGCTTCCCGCTCGTGCGAAACAACGGGTACCTGCCGCCTGAGTTCACGGTGTCGGATTATCTGCGGGCCGTTTCAGATCTGGGAGTTACGGGCGGTGTCGTGGTTTCAGGTTCATTCCAGGCCTTCGACCAGGGCTAACTGACCGACGCGCTGGCTACGCTCGGCCCGATGTTCGTGGGCGTTGCCAATATTGCCGAGACGACAAGCGATGACGAATTTCTTTGTCTCGCTGAAGCGGGAGTCCGCGGCGTTCGGTTCAATCTTTATCGGGGCGGCTCGGCGGAAATGGAAAGTGTTTCGTCACTTGGGCGACGAGCATGGGATGTTGCAGGGATGCACGTCGAGTTCTATCTCGACGCGAATGACTTGGTGGAGTTGGAACCGGTCATTACAGCACTTCCGAAGGTGAGCATCGATCACTTGGGCATGACTTCGGTGCATCGCGATGTGCTGCTCCGCCTCGTGTCCGGTGGCGTACGGGTGAAGGCCACGGGGTTTGGTCGGGTCCAGCTCGACGTCGCTTCCACTATCCGAGAGATCCACCAAGAGAACCCGGAAGCTCTGATGTTTGGAACCGATCTTCCCAGCACGAGGGCCCGGGTGCCGTTTCAACCAGCGGACTTGGAACTCGTGGCGGACATTCTTGCCGACGTCGCGAGTCTCGCCCTTTACGACAACGGGGCACGCTTTTACAGGTTGAAGGAATAGCTCGCCGAAGTGCACCCTCTCAGATCTCCGTGTATTTGGTATCCGTGGCGCAGGCTCCTCAAAACCGAGGGATGATTGCTCTCCGGCGTCGTCAGATTCGCGGTGGCGATGCGGCGATTTCCGTCTCGATGAACTATGCAGCATTCCTTTTATGCGGTCAGTTTCTCCGCTCTTGGGCGAAGAAACGGCCGGTTGGGCTGTGCTGCCTGGGCCGAAGATCTGATTGGCGGGCTGCTTTCGGCGATATGGAACTGCTCGCTTGCCGTTAGCCGATGGTCCGCCCAAGCTTCCTTTCGGCATCCTCATGATGCGGAAGTCCACTCACCCCCGTGGCGCGAAAGCAACAGCGGGGCTATCACGTCCGTCTCGCCGGCAGACTTAGTCCACCATGAGCGTGCCTCGATGCCCTCTCCGCGAACGGCCGCATGAAGTCCGAGTATGTTCATGCTGTCGGTGTCGCCTGCCTGAGCAAGTTTCAAGACTGCTTTAGATGCGGCGTCGCTGGTTACCCTGGCGGTGTCCGGACCGAATATCTGAAGCGAATGGGCGGCGACACTGTTGCCCCAGACCGCCGCCTGCTGAAGCAACAAACGGGCTTTCGGTACTTCCCGTTCGGCAATGTAAAGCTCAGCGAGACTCAGGAGTACGTCGGGGTTTCCGTAACGCGCGGCCTTATCGCGGAAGTGCTCACGGGCCCGCAGGTCTCCGCCGGTGAAGTATTCCCCCATTAGCAGCATCGCGAAGGGTGCGTGGTCGGGGTGTCCACTGTCAATTGCTGTTTGGTAGGCCACTTGGGCGCTGATAGCGTCACCCTGTCCTTGGAGGAGTAACCCCAGTCCGACCGCGGCCAAGGGTGCATATTCAGCGTTACCACTGTCAACGGCTGCCCGGTATGCTCCGTTCGCCTCACTTGGGATTCCCTGTTTTTCCAGGAGCATCCCCATCATGACCCAGGCGGAAGGCGCATGATGGGGATGGCGACTGACGATAGCCTGCTCATACGCGCGGCGAGCTCCTTCCCAGTCACCCGACTCCATGAGTCTTATCCCGACAAGGACCGCACCCCTTGGTGCGTACTCGTGGTGGCCGCTGTCCTTGGCAGTTTGGAACGCCCTTTGTGCTCCGGCGGTGTCACCAAGTTCCAGCCGCAGCGTCCCAAGGGTGACTGCGGCTTTTGGGGCGTGATCAAAGTCGCCGCCGTCGACCGTTTTTTGGAGCGCTGCTGCGGCTTCTCCTAGTGGCTCGTTATGATTCATCTGCGGCTCCGCTCAGGGCTACGCCATCTTCGCAATTCACGGCATCGTGACCGTAGCTTCATTGTGATGGATTAACCCCGCAGATGTCGCCAGTCACCGCCAGGCAGCGCAACCTGCTGGATGTCGCCGGTCCCCTAAGCAATCAGGCTGTCCATGGCACTGTTCGGGATGTTGGAACGAGGCTCAGGGCCTTCTTGGCCATCTTATGGAGGCGATGCAGAGAACGGCTGACGACATCCATAAGGCTCCCCCCGGCCCGGCTGGGGCTGCCAGCAGCCCTGCCCCGATCGGCAGGGCAACCTGTCCGAGGCGGTTGCCGAGCAGTCTCAGCGCCAGTGCCGCGCCTCGCGCGTCCGGAGGAACTGCCTGGGTGATGAGTGTCATCGTGATCGGTTGTCCTAGTCCGAGGAAGAATCCAACGATGGCTAAGATGACCGCCGCCATCACAGGATTTCCGAACAGCCACGGCAGGATCGCCAGGGTGGTGCCTGCCCCCGCGAGGCTGGCGGTGATGAGTCCGGTTCTGCTCCATCGGGACAGCATCACGGGTAGGAGCAGACGGGACGTGATCGAGGCGGCCGCCCGGATGGCCAGAAGGACGCCGATTCCGATGGGGGCGATCCCGTTTTCCTCTCCCAGTAGAGGGAGGAACGCAACGATGATGTCGGTCGTGGCCAGTAATGCAAGGCTGGCGAGCATGTTGGTCTTGACAGTGGGGATACCCAGAAGGTGGGCTACGGACTTTGATGTTGGGGCCTTCGCTGGAGCTGCCTCTGTGGTTCCCCGGGCACTTGCGCGTTCCTTCGTTGATGCCCCGAGAGCGACCGGCATGGCCAGCACCGCTATTGCCCCGGCGAGTATCAATGCTGCGTTGGCGTCCGTGAGCCGGGCGGCGGCGGGGGCGTTTCCTGCAGCTCCCATGGCCAGACCTGCAACCAGCGGACCGACGAGCTGGCCTAGGGAGAATGCCGCGGTGAACCAGCCGAAAGCTGCGTCCATCCTGCTGAGCGGAACAAATCTTGCGATGGCAGACTGTCCGGCAATCGTGAAGCACAGGTGTCCCACGCCCAGTACCGCGCTGGCGACGCCGACGAGCAGAAGAGATGGGGCGGCCGAGAGCAGGAACGGGCCGGCCGCGAGCAGGAGCGTCCCGGCCAGGGTGATGCCCTTCATCGACGTGCGGCGGTCGGACATTCGACCCAGCCAGAGTGCGATCGCCACCGGGAGGAGGGCGAAGGAGGCAGAGGTCAGGCCGACTGCAACCGAGTCGCCGCCCAGGGCCAAGACCTTATATGTGATGAGTGGCCTTGCCAGGTTGAGAGCGATTTGGCAAAGCACTGCGGATGCGATCAGCATCCATAACCACCGTCTGGACTTCCTCTCGCTCACCACTCCCCCTTTGGCTCTGTCAGGGCAGTTGATGCGAAGCGAAGCGATCCCGATACGAAGTGCCTCACTGCAGGCACGGAACTTTTCGGACGCGGTCCTTCACCGGAAGTCCGCTGTCGTATCTTTGGCTACCTGCAGGAGCGTTGCCTGGAAGGCCATTTCCGCTGCAGCGCGTACTCTGTCGTGGCGGTGGGCGAGGAGCACCCTTCGGGACGGGGCGCTCGAACCGAGTGAAACGATGCTGACACCGGGATGCTTATTGACGACGGCGGTTCGCGGAGCAAGCGCGATGCCCAGGCCAACACTGACCATGGCTTGGGCCTCCTGGTAGTCGTTGGCCTGGAAAGCGATCCGTGGCGTGAACCCTGCCGCACGTGCGCTTCGTTGCAGTACTTCAACCACGGGATGGGCCTCACCGCGGACAATCCATTCCTCTGTGGCCAGGTCTGCCATGTCCACCTGCTTCCGGCGCGCCAATCGGTGGTCCTTGCCGACAATCAGTGCGGTTGCGTCTTCGAAGACAGTGGTGAGGGCAAAGTCCCCCGGATTGATCCGGTTCCATTCGTAGTCCCAGAGGAGTGACATTCCAACCTGGCCGTTTTCCAGCATTTCGACCAAGTCCTCGAAGCGGCTACTGCGGACGTGCAGTTCGATCGCCGGGTACTCCTTTTTGAACCGGCTGATCACGAGCGGGAGAAAGGATCCGCCCAGGGTGGGAAAGGTCCCCATGGTGAGGCTGCCTCGGTGGAGTCCTGCGATTTCTGCCAGATCCGCCTCAGCGGCAGCCATTTGACGCAGGATACGTCGCGTGTGCGCTGCGAGAACATGCCCGGCATCCGTGGGGACCATGCCACGGGTCTGCCGCTGCAGAAGCGGCTGCCCGATTTCTGCCTCCAGACGCCGCAGCTGCTGCGAAACTCCGGACGGGGAGTACACATGCTTTTCTGCAGCAGCGGTAATCGATCCAAGCTCGACCACATCCAGCAGCAATTCGAGCCTCCGAATGTTCAGCACAGTCGCACCTCCTTTGAAGTATTACTTAAGCCCCCCTAACAATCATAAGCTCACGCTTCATGTAGAGCGGCATTTGGCGCTTGAGTTCAGTGTCGGCGTCTTCCGTCACGGTGCCCGAGCCAACGTAAGTGCATTTAAGGCCCAACTGATTGAAGTAGAAATGCATGGTCGTGCAGTATTTAGCGTTTGTAATTCATCTGAGGTTCGGATCACACTTAGACCAGCCGGCAAGGCTTGCAGGCCCGATGAAGGGTCCCAGGAAGGTGTGAAAGCAATCATGTTTAAGATCCCAGCGGCGTGGATGCGGGGCGGAACCAGCAAATGCTGGGTGTTCGAATGGGACAATCTACAGGTCCCAGGAAAGAGCGTGGACGAAGTTCTTCTGCGTCTCTTCGGCAGCCCCGACAACCGTCAGATCGACGGCGTCGGAGGCGGAACATCCACGACAAGCAAAGCCGTCATCCTGTCCCGCTCCCTCAGTGACGAGGCCGATGTCGACTACACGTTTGCACAGGTGGCCATCGACGAGCAGCGGGTGGACTGGGGCAGTAACTGCGGCAACTGCTCAGCCGTGGTCGCCCCGTATGCCATCCAGCGAGGTTGGGTGGCTCCCGGACAGGAGAACACATCCGTCCGGACCCTGAACACCAACACCGATCAGCTCATTTTGCAGAAGGTTCCAACTCCGGGCGGAGAACTTCAGGATCCGGGCACCCAGATGATTCCCGGCGTCCCGTTCCCCGGACTGTCAGTCGGAATGGGATTTCTGGACCCCGCCGGGAGAACCACGGGGAAACTGTTCCCCACCGGCGAACCGGCGGAGAAAGTGACATTCGACGGGCATGAAGTGCCAGCGACTCTCATTGATGCCGGCGCTCCCCTGATTATTCTGGACGTTGAGTCCATCGGCCTCACCGGCAACGAGACGGCCGCGGACATCGACAGCCAGGCTTCACTCCTTGTGCATCTGGACGATGTCCGCCGGGATGCTGCCGTGCGCATGGGCCTTGTAGCCACGCGCGCTGAGGCCGCGCGGGCGATACCGAAGCTGGCGCTGGTCGGCAGGGCGGCCCCGGACGATGAAGCCGACCTCAACGTCAGAATGCTGTCCATGGGCAGGCTCCACCCGGCCCTGGCCATTACGGGAAGCGTAGCGCTCACCATGGCCGCGCAGCACCCAGGCACCGTGGTCCGGAACCTCCTCACAACTGATCCATCCTCCGGGCTGGTCATGCGCACCCCCGCCGGCCTCGTCCAGACATGGGCGGAAAACCTAGACGGCGTGCCCGTCGTCGGAACCATCCGAAGCGCCCGCCGCATAGCGGACGCCGAACTGCTGCTTCCAGAGTCCTGGTAAGCGGAACACAAGTTAACAGCCTGTCCTCTTATTGACGCCTGAGTGGTGTTGCATTGAGGTAGGCCCGAAGCAAAGGATTCCTCAATGACGAGCAACAAGTCATCCTTGGAGCCGCCCGGATTCTCCCCGGCTGGCACCGACGGGCAGATCGAGCCAAGCGAGCAGCCCGATCCGCCCAAGCACTCCCGGCGCACCATCCTTACAGCTGTAGGCGCCTTCGCACTGCTGGGAGCTGCAACCACCGTCCTTGGTGGCAGCTTGCTGAACCCGCCCTCCAGTACCGAGGACGGCAATTTCAGCGGCGAAACCCTCGAATTTCTCATTCCCCTGGCTTCAGGCGGTGGAACAGATACCTGGGCCCGGTTCATCGGCACCGAACTGACTAACTACGTCCCCGGCCGCCCCGGTTTTGCACCCGTAAACGAAGCAGGCGGTGAAGGCATCCTGGGCACCAACAGGTTCGCCCGCTCAGCCAAGACCGACGGCACCGAAATCCTCGTCGGGACAGCATCGACAGTCGTTCCCTGGGTCTTGGGACGCTCAGCCGTTAAATACTCCTTCGAGGACCTCAGGCCCGTCGTCGTCAACGGGACAGGCGGAGTCATTTACGCCCGGGCCGAAGCCGGGGTAGCCGGTGTGCAGGACCTGATTAACCGGGACACCCCGCTGGAGTTCGGCGGAATCAGCGCCACAGGCCTGGACATCACCACGCTGGTCGCATTCGACCTGCTCGAGGCCGACGTGACAAGTACGTTCGGCTTTGAAGGCCGAGGACCCGTCAACCTGGCCCTGCAGCGCGGCGAAATCGACCTCGACTACCAGACGACCTCCGCCTACGGATCCGCCGTCGCCAGCATCGTCAAGGAAGGCAAAGCCGTCGTCCTCATGTCCTTCGGCCAGCTGAACGAAGCCGGGGACGTCATCCGTGACCCCAACTTCCCCGACGTGCCCACGGTCGCAGAAGCGTACGAAACTCTCCACGGCAAGAAACCCTCCGGCGAAAAGTACGAGGCCTACAAAACCCTGCTCGGCCTGACTTATACATACCAAAAAGGACTCTGGGTTCCACAAGAGACACCGGAGAACGCCTACGAGCTGCTGCGCCAGTCCAGCGAAAAACTCGGCACCGACACACGTTTCCAGGAAAAGGCCTCCAAAGTACTCGGCGGCTACCCCCTCGTCGCGGACACCGGCATGGCCGACCGCGTCCGGGACGCCTACAAAGTCAGCGGCTCCGTCCGGTCCTATGTCACAGGGCTGCTCGCGAGCAAATACAACATCCACGTTGAATAAGGACCATCATGCTTGACTCCGCAATGGCAGCGCTGGCATCCCTCGCTGACCCCTCCCTCCTCATCATGCTCCTGATCGGCACCGTCGCCGGTCTGATCATGGGCCTCATCCCCGGTCTGGGCGGCACAGGCGCCGTCGCGATCCTGCTGCCCATCACCTTCGGCATGGAACCGCCCCAGGCCCTGGCACTCCTCATCGGCGCCCTCGCTGTCGTCCACACCTCAGACACCGTCTCCGCGGTACTGCTCGGAGCCCCTGGCTCCGCATCGGCCAGCGTCACCATGCTCGACGGCTACTCCATGGCCAAGAAGGGGCAGGCAGCCCGCGCCCTGACCCTGGCCTTCCTCTCCTCCATGGCCGGCGGCATCATCGGCGCGGTCGGCCTGACCCTCGCGATCCCGCTGGCCCGGCCCTTGGTCCTTTCCTTCGCGAGTCCCGAACTGTTCATGCTGACCGTCCTCGGTGTATCTCTGGCCGCAGTCCTGTCACGGGGAAACATCATCAAGGGAGTCTCGGCAGGCCTCCTCGGCCTGATCCTCGGCATGGTCGGAACCTCTCCGACCACCGCAGAGGAACGCTTCACCTTCGGCAGCCTGTTCCTCGGCGACGGCCTTTCACTCGTGGCCGTTGCCCTCGGCATCTTCGGACTGGCTGAAATCGCATCCCGCGCCAGCCAACGCCGCGGACAGAAGCAAATCATCACCCTCGGCGGCGGCTGGGGACAAGGCATCCGGGAATGGCTCACCCACTGGACCCACGTCATCCGTGGAGCGCTCATCGGCATCTGGGCAGGCGTGCTGCCAGGCGTCGGCGCCACCGCCGGAACCTGGATGGCCTACGGGCAGGCCGTCGCAACCGCAAAGGACAAGCGCCAATTCGGCAAAGGCGACCCCCGCGGAATCGTCGGCCCCGAAAGCGCCAACAACTCCGTGGAAGCCGGCGACCTGATCCCCACCCTCCTGTTCGGTATCCCCGGCGGAGTCCCCTCCGCGATGCTCCTCGGAATGCTCCTCACCTACGGCATCCAGCCAGGCCCGTCAATCATCACGGAACACCTTGACCTGATGTATCTCATCGTCTGGTCCTTCGCTATCGCGTCCGTTCTCGGCGCACTGCTTTGCTTCCTGAGTGTCAAGCAGCTCGCCAAGCTGACAAAGGTCCCCTTCGCCATACTCGCAGCAGGCCTCGTCGCCGTCATGCTCCTGGGCTCCTTCCAGGAAGGCGGCCAGCTCGGCGACCTCTGGATCATGATCATCCTGGGCGTCTTCGGCTGGCTGTTGAAGTCAACTGGCTTCCCCAGGGCACCCTTCCTCATCGGCTTCGTCCTGGCCATCCCGCTGGAACGCTACTACTTCCTCACCGACAGCCTCTACGAAGGCTTCGACTGGATGGCCCGCCCCGGCGTACTGGTCTTCCTGGCAATCCTGATCCTGCCGATGATCTGGGCGTTCATCAAGTTCATCCGTACCCGCCGCAAGACCAACCTTGACGATGGTCACCGGGACGAACAGCCCGAGGACGACGAAGCTCCGCTGAAGAATTCAACCTGGTCCCTCACAGCATCAGGCATCTTTTTCGTCGCCTTCGCCGCCGCCTTAATCTCGTCCGCGTCATTCTCGCCGGAAGCCAGGCTGGTCCCCCAGCTGGTGAGCACCGGAGGCCTTATCTTCTCCGGTATCCTGCTCTTCATTGAGATCCGGAGAAGGCTTCGCGACAGAACCCCGAAGGCAGATGAGACCCTTGCTGAGGAGGCAGATGGGATCCGTGGCACACAGCCTGCGAAGGCAGGTTGGACCCTTGACGCAAAGTTCGCGTTGAAGACCTTCCTATGGATGACAGGCTTCCTGGCTCTCACGGCCGCCTTCGGATACCTGATTGCAGTCACGATCTTCATCCCGGCCTTCCTCCTGATAGTCGCAAGGGCCCGGCTCAAGGTCGCCATCATCTACACCGGCGTCCTGTACATCGTGCTCCTGGCCCTGCCCTCGCTGCTGCCGATTGACCTTCCGCAGGGCTGGCTCAACACCCTCGTCTAGCACCGGAACACCCTGCACACCCAAAGCCATTGGAGAATCAAAAATGACGGTACTCGTAGCCTACGCATCCGCTCCCGAAGGCAGGGAAGCGCTAACTGAAGGGATCAAGGAAGCCCATCGGCGGAAGTCAGACCTGCTCATCGTGAACATCGGACGTGGCCACCACGACCTGGACGCGCAGGAACTGCAGGAGTTGGAAGGCCAACTGACCGAGGCCGGTCTGGCCCTGACCATCGAATCCTCGATCCTGGCCGATCCGGGGGACGCGGTCATCCAAATCGCACAGGACCGAGGCGTGGAAGTGATTGTCATTGGACTCAGGCACCGTTCCATGGTGGGCAAGCTCATCCTGGGAAGCACCGTTCAGCGCATCCTGCTCGACGCCACCTGCCCCGTACTCGCAGTCCGGGCCGACAAACTCTGACCCGGCGCCACTGACTGCCGGACACATCGTCCGGCGCGTGTGCTGCCGTTCCCGCACTCCATCGCAACAGGTAGCCCGACGGACGGGCGCGAGGACAGCGCAGCATGCAAACGGAGGCAGGGTGACCATACGGTTGCCCTGCCTCCTCCTATAACTACCCCAGAACAACAGACCGCCCGACCCCCAGATCAAGGACAACCGAGATGAACACCCGCTCTCGCACGGCCAAACCCCACAATGGATCCCCGAGGCCCGAACCCATTCCCAACTGGTCCACACTTTCCCGTACCGACCAAGTAGAGATCCACAATCACGAACAAGTCATAACCTCAGGCCGCATCGACATGCTCGCCATGGACGGCAGCGTCCTCTGGCTTCAACAGGACGAAGGAAAGGGCCGTGCACTGTTCCTGCACAGCGATGGACTACGCGTGTACCGACGACCAGAAAACCAAAGTTGAGCTGACAATGTCCCGAAGCAAATTGGATATGCCAACCGCCCATCGGTGTGCCGAATCAGGCCTGCCCAACAGGGTCGCTCCACGACGGTATTTGCCTAGGACTCAAAACAAAACCTTCGGGCCGGCGTCGCACGGGCTCTGAGGTTGTTGGCCGCGTTGCCACCGGTGCACGGAAGATACCTTAAGTCATCGCCTAGCACCCAATGGTAAGCGTACATATTCGATTTCGAGGTGTTGGCGCCTATGGGACATCCCTGTAAGACCGGCCGAGCTTGAAGTTTTGGCGAACACGGCCTCTTGTGTAGCCGGACCCGGAAAGTCCGGAGAACCTGGCGATTGAGCCAACTTTTTCGTCCAATTGGGCACACCCCAACCACCCGTCAGGCAGACACTTGAATGCCTTCAGAATAGGGTCCAAAAGGCGATTTCTACACTCCCCCATGAAGAGTCTGAGATTCCAATCTGACAGTCGCGGAACCTCAGCACCTACTTGAAGCCCGCAGGTACGAACAACGCTGCTAAGCGCCTCCGCTCCAAGGGGGGCACTAGGAGGCTTGTGTACTCGCCTAAGAGTCGATTGTGTCGACCCACTCCCCCGCGACGCCGCGAATCCTTAGCGGTCCGGCCGGCACCTGATTCGGGTGAGTAAAAGGTGAGTCCTGGAAAGAAGCGGCCTCATCTAGATTGTCAACGGCAGTAAACCTGCAGATCAGCGCCCAATTTGGTCGGGCGGAGGATTCGAACCGAAAATCCGCCGCGGACTTCCCAATTTTCCGCCCGCTCTGCGTGAGCGGCATTCGCATTTAAGCCGCAGGTCAGGACCCTTTTCTAGCCCAGCGGACGGGTTAGAACCGAATAGACGTTCCAGATTCCTCTACAGGATCTGGTCCTGCGCGTCATGGGCCCCAGAGTAAACCCGCAGGTCAAAGCCACAATCGGAGCCTCCTGTCGGATTCGAACCGACGACCCCCGCTTTACAAGAGCGGTGCTCTGGCCAACTGAGCTAAGGAGGCGCGCCCCCGAGGGGCGTGCGCCGCAAGGCGCTAGATAAGGTTAGCCCAAGTCCGCCCGCTCGTAAAAACGCCGGCAAGGGTGAACCGGAGCCAAAACAAAGGACCTGCTTCCGGAATCGATCCGGAAGCAGGTCCTCTGAGTGGAAGGACTTTAGCCCTTCGCGGTGATCGCTGCCTGCAGGAAGTCAGGGAACGGGGTCTGCGCACTGGCACCCTTGCCCCACTGCTGGCCGTCCACAAACACCGTAGGCGTGCCGGTGACGCCGATCGCCGCGGCCTGCTTGGTTGTGAACTTCACGTACGGACGGTAGGTCTTCTCGTCGACGCAGGTGTCGACGTTCTTGGCGCCGATGTCCGTGGCCATGGTCTTGAGCCTGTCGTCGGAAAGACCGGCGGTACCTTCGGCAGGCTGGTTGGCGAACAGCGAGTCCACAAACTCCGCGTACTTCTCCGGAGACTCATTCACAACACACGCGGCGGCGTTGGCTGCACGGGAGGAGTAGTTCGTGGAGGACCGGTTGTCCAGGAACCCGAGCGCCCGGTATTCCACCGAGATCTTGCCCTCGTTGCGCAGCGTCGTCAGCTGCTCGTTGTACTGGGCCTCGAAGTTCTTGCAAACCGGGCAGATGAAGTCAACGTACAGGACCACCTTGACCGGCTTTCCGGCCTCAGCTTCGGCACCGGGGGCAACTACTTCAGCCGGCGCGGTTTTCGGGGGCTCCCCCACGGAGGCTGCGTCAACGGTGGCTGCTTCCAGCTTCGCGACGTCGGTATTGGCCAGCAAGGTGATGCCACCGTTGACGTTGCCGTTGGCCGGCGTCGGCCCCTGGTCAGCGATCGGGGCGTTCTGCCGCATCGTTGTGGTCACCACCAGCCCCACCACCACAAGGATGGCCACCACGGCCACCACAATGCCCCAGCCGATCAGCAGCTTGTTGCGCTTGTCCTTCGTCAGCTGCGCCTCACGGATCAGGCGTGCCTTCTCGCGCGCCTCCGAGGTTCGCTCAGCCTTGGACTTACGTATTTCATTTGCGGGGCTCATGTGTTCCTTGGGTCGATCGACATAGGGGGACCACTCTGTGGCGACTCCACCATTTTAGGGGACAAACCTGAGAGCTTGCGCTTTCAAGTATTCAGCCCGAATAACCAACGGACGAATAGCCGCGAAGATTCCATCCTATTAAGGTGGCTTAAAGGCACAAGCAACCCCAGGGGGCCGCAATGCAAACACCCGTCCAAGAAAAACCAACAGCTGTACCTGCAACCGGCGCCGCCGCGAGCAGCCACAGCACGGCCGCCACGTACGATTTTATGGTTGTCTCCAACAGGCTGCCGGTTGACCGCTGCGCGCCAGGTGAGAGCGGCGATGACGGCTCCGGCTGGCGCCGCTCCCCCGGCGGCCTGGTGACTGCCCTCGCACCCATGATGACCAAGACCGACGGCGCGTGGGTGGGTTGGCACGGCGCCCCTGACGAAACCGTCGAGCCTTTCAGCCACGGCGGCATGGACCTCGTGCCCGTCCAGCTGAGCAACGACGACGTTGAGCTCTACTACGAGGGTTTCTCCAACGCCACCCTGTGGCCCCTCTACCACGACGTCATCGCTCCGCCGGAGTTCCACAGAACTTGGTGGGACGCCTACCGCAGGGTCAACCAAAGGTTCGCCGACGCCGTCGTACGCCATGCCGGCCAGGGCGCCACGGTGTGGGTCCAGGACTACCAGCTGCAGCTGGTGCCGCGGCTGCTGCGCCAAGCGCGGCCGGACCTGCGGATCGGGTTCTTCAACCACATCCCCTTCCCCCCGCCGGAAATCTTCGCCCAGCTGCCGTGGCGGCATGCCATCATTGACGGCCTGATGGGTGCAGACCTCGTGGGCTTCCAGCGCCCCAGCGACGCCGGCAACTTCATGCGCTCCGCCCGCCGGTTCCTCGGCGCCAGCGTCAAGCAGCAGCAGGTGCATGTGAAGGGTAAGGACGGCGAAATCACGCACATCGCCAGGGCCCAGGCCTTCCCCATCTCCATCGACGTAGCCCAGATCAACGAACTGGCCCACAACCCCGACATCATCGAGCGTGCACGCCAGATCCGCCAGGATCTCGGCAACCCCAAGACCATCCTCCTGGGCGTGGACCGGCTCGATTACACCAAGGGCATCCGGCACCGGCTCAAGGCGTTCGAGGAACTCCTGAACGAAGGCAAGCTGACGGTCGGCGACGCAACGCTGATCCAGGTTGCCAGCCCCAGCCGCGAACGGGTTGAGCAGTACCGCCTCCTGCGCGAGGAAATCGAAGGTACCGTCGGCCACATCAACGGCACCTACGACACCATCCAGAACACGGCGGTCCGCTACCTGCACCACAGCTACCCCGTGGAGGAGATGGTGGCGCTGTACCTCGCCGCCGACGTTATGCTCGTGACGGCACTGCGGGACGGCATGAACCTCGTGGCCAAGGAATACGTCACTGCCCGCAAGGACAACGACGGCGCGCTGGTCCTCAGCGAGTTCGCTGGCGCCGCGGACCAGCTCAAGCAGGCGCTCCTGATGAACCCGCACGATATCGACGGTCTCAAGGACACCATCATGCGGGCCGTCGATTTGCCTCCCAAAGACGCCGCGCGCCGCATGCGGTCCATGCGCAAGCAGATCCTGGAACACGACGTCGACCACTGGTCAGCTGACTTCCTGGCCGCCCTGAACGAGAAAGTTGTCCGCGATGACTCCTGACGCCCGGCCCGCCAAGGGCCCGCTCACCTTGTCCCCCGAACTCCGGCAGGCCGCCCGGCGCATCGCCCAGACGGAACACCTGCTGGTGGCCATGGACTTCGACGGCACCATTTCCCCGCTGGTTGACCGCGCCGACGACGCCCGCCCGCTTCCCCGCTCGGCCGCCGCTTTCGCCGGGCTCGCCGCCCTTCCACGCACGACGACGGCACTCATCTCAGGGCGCGCCCTCGCAAGCCTGCGCGCGGCCGCCTCGCCCCCGGTGGACACGCTGCTGATCGGCAGCCATGGCGCCGAGGCATGGCTGGGCCCCGGCTCCGCGGAGCTGACACTCGATGAAGCCCAGCGCCTGCTGCTGGCCGAAGTCCGCGGTGTCCTCGAAGAAATCGTTGAGCAGGCACCGGGCACGCTCCTCGAAGACAAGCCCGCAGGCGTAGTCCTGCATACCCGGCTGGCCACGGACGATGTTGCCGAGGACGCGGTGGCTGCGGCCCGTTCCGTTCTCCAGGACCGCAAGGGCGTTTTCCTGAAGAACGGCAAACGCGTCCTGGAAACGTCGGTAGTCAACGCCTCCAAGGGCGAGGGCCTGACGTTCCTGCGCCAGATCACCGGGGCCACTGCGGTCCTCTTCGCCGGCGACGACGTCACGGACGAGGACGCCCTGGCGCGCCTGGAATCCGGCGATGTGGGCGTCAAGGTGGGCCTGGACTTCACCCAGGCCGAGTTCCGGGTGGAAGCCCCGGCCCACGTGGCAGAACTGCTCGAAGCGCTCCTGCAGGAACGGAGCCTGGTGGTGGCGGAAGAAGAGCCCGGCACTGACTGAACATCGGCGACATGTCCAACCTCACATGTGACCTCCGTAACATTTGCACCAATACGCCAATCGTCTGACATACTCTTGGTTGTGATGTGGCGCACAGGAACCGTGCGGCGTCACGTGATACTCCTCGGCTTCGGCCGGGGAGTACACGGCTGCAATGCCGTGGATAACTGAATTACATGAACCATTCACAACGGATCGTCCGGCACGTACCTGCCGGTGAAGGGATTGATAACTGTGGCTACAGTTACTTTTGATAACGCTACGCGTCTGTACCCGGGCACAGACAAGCCCGCTGTTGACAAGCTCAACATCGAAATCGCCGATGGCGAATTTCTGGTCCTCGTAGGACCCTCCGGTTGCGGTAAGTCCACCTCCCTGCGCATGCTCGCAGGCCTTGAGGACGTCAACGCCGGCCGGATTCTTATTGGCGACCGCGATGTCACCGATGTTCCGCCGAAGGACCGCGACATCGCGATGGTTTTCCAGAACTACGCGCTGTACCCGCACATGACGGTTGCAGACAACATGGGCTTCGCACTGAAGATCGCCGGCGTTTCCAAGGAAGAGCGCGCCGAGCGTGTCCGTGAAGCCGCCAAGCTTCTTGACCTCGAGCCGTACCTGGACCGCAAGCCGAAGGCACTCTCCGGCGGCCAGCGCCAGCGTGTTGCCATGGGCCGCGCCATCGTGCGTAACCCGCAGGTGTTCCTCATGGATGAGCCGCTTTCCAACCTGGACGCCAAGCTCCGCGTCCAGACCCGTACGCAGATCGCATCCCTGACCCGCCGCCTTGGCGTCACCACCGTTTACGTCACCCACGACCAGGTCGAGGCCATGACCATGGGTGACCGCGTGGCTGTGCTGAAGGACGGCCTGCTGATGCAGGTAGACACCCCGCGCAACCTCTACGACAAGCCCAAGAACGTCTTTGTTGCCGGCTTCATCGGCTCCCCCGCCATGAACCTGCTCGAACTGCCCGTGGTCGACGGCGGCGTCCAGTTCGGCGGAACGGTTTACCCGGTGCCGCGCAATATCCTCGAAGAGGCCCACGGCAGCACCGTCACCCTGGGCAGCCGCCCCGAGGACCTTGAGCAGGCCTCTCACGGTGAGGGTCTCCAGGTCGAGGTCGACGTTGTTGAAGAACTCGGTGCCGACGCCTACGTCTACGGCCACACGACGCTGGACGGCAAGGACCACGACATCGTGGCACGCGTCGACGGCCGGCGCCCCCCGCTGAAGGGCGACACCATCTACGTCCGTCCGCAGTCGGGCCACGTGCACCTGTTCGACACCAAGACCGGTCTGCGCCTGGGCGACTAGTCCCAACCGGTGATCGAGCCTGTCGAGATCTAACCGACGGCGGCCCTCCTGACTGGACGGGCCGCCGTCGGCGTTTAAGCCCGAGGTTTAGGCCAGCCGCCCCTCTGTACGAAAGAATTGACCCATGACCGACGAAAACAGTGCACAGTGGCACGACGAGCCCACGGACTACGCGCAGGTCGGCAAACTGCCGCGGTTCGAGGCAGCGAGTGCCAAGGATGACAAGGTCCTTGCCGCTTCCAGCTCGCTGAACATCACGGCGGCGTCCGCGGATCCCGAACTCCTGGACCTGCCCTGGCACATCGCACTGGAGGACTGGCCGGCTGAGAACCTCGCAGCGCTCCCCCGCGGCATCTCGCGGCACATTGTGCGTTTCGCGCACCTGGGCGGCTCCGTCATCGCCATCAAGGAAACGTCCGAGCATGTGGCCCGCCACGAGTACCACATGCTCCGCAAGCTGGCCCGCCTGGACGTCCCGTGCGTTGTCCCGGTAGCAGTCATCACGGGCCGGACCACCCTGGATGGGCGGCCGCTGAACCCCGTACTGGTCACCCGCCACCTGAAATTCTCCATGCCGTACCGGGCCCTGTTCTCGCAGATGCTGCGCAAGGACACCCTGACCAGGCTCATCGATGCTCAGGCCCTGCTGATGGTCCGGCTGCACCTCATCGGCTTCTACTGGGGCGACGTCTCGCTCTCCAATACGCTCTTCCGCCGTGACGCGGGCGCGTTCGCCGCCTACCTGGTGGACGCGGAAACCGGCGAGCTGTATCCCGATCTTTCCACCGGCCAGCGCGAGTACGATCTCGAGATTGCCCGGGTCAACATCGCCGGCGAGCTGATGGACCTCCTGGACGGCGGCCTGATCGAGGAGAAGGTGGACCCGGTGGCCACCAGCGAACTCATCATGGAGAGCTACCGGCGCCTGTGGACGGAACTGACCGAGAAGGAATCCTTCGAAATCGGCGAACGCTGGCGCGTGGCCGCCCGGATCCGGAAGCTCAACGAGCTCGGGTTCGACGTCGAGGAATACGCCATCAAGA
This sequence comes from Pseudarthrobacter arbutini, assembly GCF_054510915.1. Classification (NCBI taxonomy): domain Bacteria; kingdom Bacillati; phylum Actinomycetota; class Actinomycetes; order Micrococcales; family Micrococcaceae; genus Pseudarthrobacter; species Pseudarthrobacter arbutini. The sequence goes on from NZ_JBTNDQ010000026.1 coordinate 30,257, forward strand.
CCACCCAGAACGGTTCCACCATCCAGCTCCAGCCCAAGGTGGTCGACGCCGGACACCACCAGCGCCGGCTGCTGCGGCTGACCGGACTGGACGCTCAGGAGAACCAGGCCCGGCGCCTGCTCAATGACATGGACTCCTTCCGGGCGGACAACAACCCGGGGATGGACGAGGAATACAGCGCGCACCTCTGGGTCAGCCAGGTCTTCGAACCCATCGTGCGTTCGATCCCCCGCGACCTGTCCCGCAAGCTGGAACCGGCGGAGGCGGTCCACGAGGTGTTGGAGCACCGCTGGTACATGTCCGAGGAGCAAGCCCGCCACATTCCGCTCGCCGAGGCAGTGCAGTCCTACATCGAGTCCGTCCTGCGCCACCGCCGGGACGAAGCCGCCATCATGCTTAACCCGGACACGGCAATGCTGAAGATCCTCGAAGTGGAAACCGAGGAGTCCTCCCGCTATGGCGCCGACGAATCCATCGAAGAGTACCCTGACGTCGACGACTGACGCGGACCATGGGCCGGCAGCGGTGGCAGCACGGCTGTGTTAACACAACCCCAACTAGGTAGCAGGTGGCGGCCTCTAGATGGCCTTGCCCGGGTTCAGGATGCCGGCCGGGTCAAAGAGTTCCTTGATCCTGCGCTGGAGCTCCCTGACGGGTTCCGCCTGCTCCAGGCCCAGCCAGCGCAGTTTGTACTGCCCGATCCCGTGCTCGCCGGTGATGGTGCCGCCCATTTCGAGCGCAGCCGCGATGGAGGCGTCCAGGGCAAGGTTCAGCCGGGCCATGGCGTCAGCGTCCACGGCGCTGTCCTGGCGGTCGATCCAGAACGTAGGGTGCAGGTTGCCATCTCCCGCGTGCGCCACCACCTTCAGGCTCACACCATGTGTTGCCGCGAGGTCTTCCAGCGCCGCCACGTAATCCACCAGGCGTGAGCGCGGCACGGCCACGTCCTCGCCCACACGGTATTCGTCATCCACTTCCACGCCCCGGCTGTTCCGGCGGAGTTCCACGAGCTGCTCGGCTTCCGCCGTAGATTCCGTGCTCACCGTCGCCCCGCCGGCCGCGAGAACGGAACGCACGACGTCGGCCTCCGCCGCTGCCCCGAACCCGTCGGTCTGGATCAGGAGCAGCGAACGGCCGCGGGAGCTCAGGTCGGAGCCGTGGAGGTCGTCCAGCTGGGCCAGCGTCCCGCCGTCGAGCAATTCCATGATGGCCGGCTGCACGCGGGCCCGGCCCACCGCCAGGACGCCGGCAGCGGCCTGCCTGAAGTCCGGGTAGAACGCGGCGATGGTGTGCACGTCACGGGGCAGGTACTTGAGCCGGACGGTCGCCCCCACCACGATGCCCAGAGTGCCCTCAGAGCCCACAAACAGTCCCGTCAGGTCGTAGCCCGCCACGCCCTTGAATGTCTGGTGGCCGGTGTGGATGAGGGACCCGTCGGCCAGCACCACATCCAGCGCCAGCACCGAGTCCCGGGTTACGCCGTACTTGGCGCAGCGCAGTCCCCCGGCGTTCGTGGCAACGTTGCCGCCGATCGTCGAGGAACGGAAGCTCGCCGGATCCGGCGCGTACATCAGGCCGTGCTCTGCGGCGGCGTCGTTGAGGGCGGCGTTGACCACGCCGGGCTCGACGACGGCGGTCTCGTCGTCCGGGTTGAGGTCAAGAATGCGGTTCATCCGTTCCAAGGACAGGACTACGCAGTTCCTGCTCGCGTGCGCACCGCCGGACACGCCTGTTCCGGCTCCGCGGGCCACAACGGCGACGTTGAGGGCCGCGCACAGCCTGACTACGGCCTGCACGTCCGCAACTGACCTGGCAAAGACCACCGCTTCGGGGAGCTGGAAATCCAGGACAGGAGCCTGGTCCACTGCATATCGCGCGAGCAGTTCCGCTTCGGTACTGACCTGCCCTGACCCGAGGGCGCCCGCCAGCTCTTCAACCAAGCTGCCCACGCAGCCTCCCGTTCCTTGTCGTTGTTGTCGTTCTCCCCCAGTCTAGGGCGGCCGGCAGGAGCTGAGGGCGTCGGCATCTGCAGTCTGTAAACGCTTCCATTTCTGGAATTCAACCAGTCATCTGAACGTAAGCAACCCTGCGGTCATATGACTGGAAGCGTTTTCATTTTGGTGTCGACACGCCTAAACTTTTCTCCATGTCTGTAGATACAGCGTTTACCGCCACCGCCCCACTGATGGGCCGGCTGTCCCTTATCCACGACGCCGACAACGCCCCCGGCTGGTGGCGCTCCGCCGTCATCTACCAGGTGTACCCGCGGTCCTTCCGGGACCTCAACGGCGACGGCATCGGCGATCTCGCGGGGATTACGGCGGAACTGCCGCAGCTGGCCGAGCTGGATGTGGACGCTGTCTGGCTGTCCCCCTTCTACAAATCGCCCCAGCGCGATGCCGGCTATGACGTCAGCGATTACTGCGACGTGGATCCGATCTTCGGCACCCTGGGTGACTTCGACGTCATGATTGCCGAGGCCAACCGTCTGGGGCTGCGGGTCATCGTGGACCTGGTTCCCAACCACTGCTCGGACCAGCACGCGGCTTTCCAGGCAGCCCTCGCCTCCCCGGCAGGGAGCCCGGAGCGCGACATGTTCATCTTCCGGGACGGGGCCGGGCCTGAAGGCCACGAACCGCCCAACAACTGGCAGTCCCACTTCGGCGGTCCGGCCTGGACCCGGGTCATGGGGCCGGACGGCCAGCCCGACCAGTGGTATCTGCACCTGTTTGATTCCTCTCAGCCGGACTTCAACTGGGACAACCCGGCCGTGCATGCCGAATTTGAGCGGGTGCTCCGTTTCTGGCTGGACCGCGGCGTCTCCGGCTTCCGGGTGGACGTCGCCCACGCTTTGGTCAAGGCCCCGGGCCTGCCCGCCTGGGGCGGCCGGGCCGACGGCGGCAGCTCGGACGGCTTCCCCGGCCACGAGGCCCCGATGTTCGGCCAGCCCGCCCTGCACGACATCTTCCGGGCCTGGCGCCTGATCCTGGACGGGTACGGGCCGGACCGCATTCTCTGTGCCGAAGCCAACGTGGACCCGCTACCCCGCCTCGCCGACTGGGTCCGGCCCGATGAAATGCACCAGGCCTTCAACTTCCCCTACCTGCACGCCGGGCTGGACGTTTACCGGATGCGCAGTGTTATTACGGACTCGCTGACTGCCCTGGACGCAGTAGGAGCCCCCAGCACCTGGGTGCTCTCCAACCACGACGTGGTCCGGCATTCCAGCCGCTTTGGTTACAACGGGCCCGGTCCGCGCGATGGCGACGGCATCGGTGCGGCCGATCCGCAGCCGGATACAGCCCTGGGCCGTCGGCGCGCAGCCGCCGCCTCCCTGTTTATGCTGGGACTGCCCGGCGCCGCCTACCTGTACCAGGGTGAGGAGCTTGGGCTGCCGGACGGCATCGATATTCCGGAGCACCTGCGGCAGGATCCCACGTTCGCACGCACCGGAGGGGCCCGGCTGGGCCGCGACGGCTGCCGGGTTCCCCTCCCGTGGCGCAGCACAGAACGGCACCTGGGCTTTGGCTCTGGCCAGGATCCCTGGCTTCCCTTGCCGGCGAGCTTCGCGGACCTGGCACGGGACGCACAGGCCGCATCGCCGTCGTCGCATCTTTCCCTGTACCGGAACATGCTGGCGCTGCGCCGCGAACTGGGTTTGGGCCGCGGGTCACTGGCTTGGGCCGAGGACTGGTGCAGCGGTTCGTCCCTGGCGTACCTGAACGGCGATACGCTGGTGCTCATGAACCTCAACCACGAACCGCTGGAGATGCCGGCAGGCAGTGTCCTCGTCCGCAGCGCCGGCTCTGACTCTGGCTCGGACGCAACCCACTTCCTGGCGTCCGGAGAAACCGCGTGGCTGCGGGTTGGCGGAGGCGACGCGGCATAGTGGGACTTGCGGGCATCAAGGACGTTGCCGACCGCGCCGGGCTGTCGATCGCCACTGTGTCGCGGGCGCTCAGCGGCAAGGCGAACGTGTCGGCCAAGAGCCGGCAGCTGGCAAAGGCGGCAGCCGACGAACTGGGCTTCGTCCCGTCCTACCACGCGTCCAGCCTGGCTTCAGGCCGTAACCACAACGTGGGGCTGGTGGTCCCGTCCATCCACCGCTGGTACTTCTCGTCCGTGGTGGAGGGCGTGTCCGGCACATTGCTCGACGCCGGATACGACCTCACCCTGTACAACGTGGGTGACCGGCCGGAACGCCGCCACAGCGTCCTGAACGACTTCCTGCTCCGCAAGCGGCTGGATGCGGTCATCGCTGTGGCGCTGGTCCTGAGCGAGTCAGAAATCAAACAGCTCCTGGCAATCCACCGCCCGATCGTCGGCATCGGCGGTGCCCTGGCCGGTGCGTCCACACTCAGGATTGATGACGCCCGCCTCGCCAGGACAGCCACCGAGCACCTCCTCGGGCTGGGCCACACCCGGATCGCACACATCACCGGCGATGCCGAACTGAACCAGGACTTCAAACTGCCGGGGATACGCCGCGCCGGCTTTGAGGCGGCAATGCAGGCTGCGGGGCATACTGTCCGCCCCGAATGGGTAGTGTCAGCGGACTTCACCATCCAAGGCGCCTACGCGAGTGCCCGCAATCTCCTGGCCTCCGCGGCCGGGAGACCCACTGCTGTTTTTGCCGCTTCCGATGAGATGGCCATCGGCGCCATCCTGGCCGCGCGCGATTTCGGCCTGCGGGTGCCGCAGGATCTCTCCGTGATCGGCATGGACGGGCACGAACTGGGCGAGGTCTTTGGGCTGACCACCATCAACCAGGATGCGCGCGGCCAGGGCGCCCTTGCGGCCCGCATGCTGTTGGAAACGCTCGACGCCGGCGCGAAGCGGCCTGACAAGGGCACGCCACCGTCAGCAGCGGCCACCGACCGGGAGTATCCTACGGAGTTCCTAGTCCGGAACAGCACGGCCGTCCCGCCGGCCTGACCGTGCCCCTCAGTCCATTCTGAGCTGGGTCCGTCCCAAGCTGCTATTCAGGGCCGGCCGTCAGGCCTAAGCTTCCCCGCCCATGAACCTCACGAAACGGTCCAGCACCTTCGGCCAGCCGGCAGCATAGTCGGCGCGCGCTGCGGCAGGATCCTCCGCACCTTCCCAGCCGTTGTGGACCAGGCGCAGCTCGGTCCCGGATTCCATGGCCCTGAACGCGACTCGCAGCTCGGTGGACCAGATAGCGGTGGTCCCGGGATGCCAGGACGCGTGGAAGGAAAGCGGCGGCTGCCAGTCATCTATGGAACCCCAGACGGCGGTCCTGCCGTCGTCAGCTGTCTCCACGATGAGGTTCTCTTCAAACTCAACGTAAGATCCTGCCCCGTACACACCGTGTGAATCCAGCGGCCACCACAAGTGCGTGTGATCCGTGAAGCCGGCGAACGCCTGCGCCACCGGCCCCGGCACTGTGACAGTGCAGATGACAGGTTCAAGGTTCTCTGCGGGCTCAACTGAAGCGGGGAGGGCGTCGTCCGCGTGGCTGAAAAGATTATCCATGGACGCCAACTCTACGCGGCTCCAGCATCCGCCACAGTCGACGCTCTCTCACTTCCTGTGCGTTCGGGGTGATGCTCCCGCAGTGGCCTGTGTGCCGGGCTGGGGTGTTTGTGGTGTGGTGGTTAACGTGGGACAGCCCCCCAACCTGGTGGTTGGGGGGCTCTCGACCATTTAATGATGTTCCGGCGGTGACCTACTCTCCCACACCCTCCCGGGTGCAGTACCATCGGCGCTGTGGGTCTTAGCTTCCGGGTTCGGAATGGGACCGGGCGTTTCCCCCACGCTATGACCGCCGTAACCCTTCGACCCGTCACACCCGGTGGGGGGTGTGTGGGAAATCTGGTTACAACATGCTTTCTGCAACTTTTGGTTGCAGGTGTGGTGTTGTTATTGTGTTGTGTTTTTTGTTCCCTGCAACGTGCCCGTGTCGGGTTTGTTGTTTGGGAACCACATAGTGGACGCAAGCAGTCTTGTTATCTTTTTACCAGTGCTGGTGTGAACGTCTTTTGAAATCCGTTCACGCATTGGTGTGTGGTGTAAGTTATCGGCCTATTAGTACCGGTCAGCTTCACGAGTCGTTAGTCCTCGCTTCCACATCCGGCCTATCAACCCAGTGGTCTGGCTGGGGGCCTCT
>NZ_JBTNDQ010000027.1:0-26256 GCF_054510915.1 Pseudarthrobacter arbutini
ACAGGGGGTCGTGGGCGGAGGTCTGGTCCGTGACGATATCGACCGTGAGTTCACCCGCACGGTGGCGGCGCAGGATCTCGGGGAAGACCTCGGCGGCGTTCCCGACGTACCCCACGGACCAGCCGCGGCGCTCTTCCTTGGCCGCCAGGACCTTGGCGATCGCGGTGTCGAGGTCGGTTTCGACCTCGTCGAGGTAGCGTTTGCCGGCGCGGCGGCGCAGGCGGGTCTCGTCGACGTCGACGATCAGGCAGGCGCCCTCGTTCAGGGTGACCGCGAGCGGCTGGGCACCGCCCATGCCGCCGCAGCCGCCCGTGAGGGTCAGGGTCCCGGCGAGGGTGCCGTCCTGGTCGCCGGTGAGCTTGCGGGCGATCGCGGCGAAGGTCTCGAAGGTGCCCTGCAGGATGCCCTGGGTGCCGATGTAGATCCAGGACCCGGCGGTCATCTGCCCGTACATCATCAGGCCCTCGGCCTCGAGCCGGCGGAATTCGGGCCAGTTGGCCCAGTCGCCCACGAGGTTGGAGTTCGCCAGCAGCACCCGCGGCGCCCATTCGTTGGTCCGGAACACACCGACCGGCTTGCCGGACTGGACCAGCAGCGTCTCGTCCTTCTCCATGGTTTCCAGGGTGCGGGTGATCGCATCGAACGCGGCCCAGGACCGGACGGCACGGCCGGTCCCGCCGTAAACCACCAGATCATCCGGGCGTTCGGCGACCTCGGGGTCCAGGTTGTTCATCAGCATCCGCAGCGGGGCTTCGGTCTGCCAGCTCTTGGCGGTGAGCACGGTGCCGCGGGCAGCTTTGACCGGGCGGGCACCGGTAGTGAAATCGGCGGGTGCCATGAGGGGCTCCTTTGTGTTCTGGGCGGGTACGAGGTTCGCGGTGTTGGGAAGAGGTTCTGTATCAACTAAAGCCGTTCCGGGCCGGCCCGGACAGGGCTTTCGGAGGGGCGGTGTCCGGGATTCCAGACCATCCCTCACTCTCGTTGCTCTGTCACTTACGGTCGCTAAAAAGGCGAAATGGGGACGACAAGTGATAGGGCAAATTGGTGGCGGGCAGCACTATTTGGCAGGGCGGCCGTGGATGCGGACGGAGAGTTCGTCCGCTACTTTCTGGACCCGCGCGGCGAGCGCCGGCCATTGGTCCGCCGGCAATTTGTCCTCGAGGAACGTGACGGCGACTGCCGCCGTCGGCCATCCCACGTGGTCCGTGACAGCGGCGGCGATCGAGCCGAAGCCGGGCGTCACCTCGCCATGTTCGGTGGCGTAGCCGCGCTGCCTCACTTGGTCCAGGTGCGAGGACAGCGCGGAGTACTTCATGATGGCGCCCTCCACCTCATGCCGGGCGGTGAAGGCCTCGGCATTCGGGTAAAGCGCCCGGACCTGCGACTTGGGCAGTGCGGCGAGAATGGCGCGGCCGCTGGCGGTGAGGTGGCTGGGAAGCCGGACGCCGACGTCGGTCACCAGGGACGGGCGGTTCTTGGCTCGTTCCTCCACGATGTACAGCACGTCGCGGCCATGAAGCACGGCCAGGTGCGCGCTCTCACCGATGACGTCCACCAGCGACGCCAGCAGCGGCCGGCCCAGGCGGGACAGCGGTTCCTGCCGCGAATACGCCGAGCTCAGCTCGAAGGCACTGATCCCCAGCCCGTAGCGCTGCTCCTCGTGCAGGTGGAGGACAAAACCATTCGCCTCCATCACCCCGAGCAGGTGGTAAACGCTGGAGCGCGGCAATCCCAAGGACGTGGCAATGCTCGACGCCGCCATCGGCCCCCGCTTCGAGGCCAGCAGTTTGAGGATACGGAGGGTGTTCTCGGCGGCGGGGACTTTGGATGTCGCCCTTGGTTCACTGCCCGCCTCGGGCCTGGCTTCCGTGCTCGACACCACTGCACTCGACTCCACTGTGCCCTCCGTCATTTCTCGCGGGGCTTCCGGCCATGTCCGGGATCCCGTACTTAACCTTGCGCCCACGACCGGTCCCCTCATGGCCATCAAAACACAGCCGGTGTCCGGGATGCCAGACATAGCCAGGCGTGCGCCCCTTCCCGCCTACTGGGCCTGGGTTGTCCTCCCGGCCCCGCTCGGGTCCGATCGGGTCCGGCGGCGCTGGTCGTAGGCTGAAGCGTATGGCCTCAACCACCGATATCCTTGCCGCGTACGATTCCCAGCTCCGCCGGCTGGTTCCCCCAGCCGTTTCGCCCGGCCACGAATATCAGCTGCTGGGACCCCTGCTACGCGTGACCGGACAGCGGCGGGGCTTCATCGAATCGGCTCGTGACCTCGAAGTGGAGGGCGGGATGCTCGACAGGATGATCGTCGAACAGCGTGAGTACTTTGCCGGCCGGGGGGAGGCCGTCGAATGGAAGACCCGGGCGCATGACTTCCCAGCTGATCTTGAGTCCCGCCTCCGCGCAGCAGGCTTCGTACCGGAAGATCGCGAGACCGTCCTGGTGGGTGAGACGGCCGCGATGGCCCGTGAACCTGTGGTCCCGGAGGGTATTCAGGTGAGGCTTGCCCGCGAACGCCCTGACCTGGAGCGCATCGCGGCGATGAAGTCTGAAGTGTGGGCCGCCGATTACAGCTGGGTGGCCGCTGATCTGCAGCACCGGCTGGCCTCGGACCCGGAAAACCTTGTGGTCTTCCTGGCCGAGGCCTCGGGGGAAGTGGTTTCGGCGGCCTGGCTCGAGATCAATCCAGGGACCGCCTTTGCTGGCCTCTGGGGCGGCTCAACGTTGCCTGCATGGCGAGGGCGCGGGATCTATAAGGCTTTGGTGTCCGCACGCGCCCAGGTGGCGGCGGCCCGTGGAGTGAAGTACCTGCAGGTGGACGCCTCCGCTGACAGCGAGCCGATCCTGCGAAGGTTGGGATTCAGGGCAATCACCACCACCACGCCGTTTGTGTGGACTCCTCCTGCAAAGGGACATTGAAGCGCAGGCCAAGCCTTCAAGATTTCGGCCCAGATCCTCAAATCCCGCCCGGCGACCTATCCCTGCTCATGGACCATCGGCCAGCCCAACCCCTGACAGAAGACACGTGCCTATATAGGCGGCCGCCTTTCACCAACTTCTTGATGCCGCAGCTGTTCTTTGATCTGGGGTGGCCAGCGTGGTGGTTCCCAGTCGGGGTGTTCGCTCTGGTAGTGGCGGCCGGTGGGTGAGATCCAGCCGGATGGTTCGTTCTTTGTGGCGGTGGTGGGTTTCCATGCTGTGGTGTGTCTTAGTCTGTGGTGCTTGTGGCAGGGCTGGCCGAGATTTGAGATCCCGGTGGATCCTCCGTGGGCCCAGGCGAGGATGTGGTCGGCTTCGTTGTCGAGGGAGTGGTTGCTGCAGCCGGGGAACGGGCACTTCCCGTCGCGAAGCCGCAGCCATTGGCGCTGGGCTTTCGTGACCCGGTAGCTGGTTCTGCCGATCTCCAAGGGTGCTCCGTCGCGGGGGTCGATCAGGACCCGGTGGAAGGACTCCGCACCGTCGGCAATCAGACTGCGGGCCATGGACGGCGGGATCGGGCCGTACCCATCGAGCATGGCCGATTCATCCGTGAGGCCGAGCAGCGACATCACCGGGACCGTGATCAACACCTGCGCCCGCGGCGAGGGAACACCGCCACCCACGGCCATGCCCGTTGCGCCGGCACCGCCGGCACCGCCGGCTTCGCCGGTACCGCCCGTTTCGCCCTTACCGCCGGACATTGCCGGCATACCACCGGTCCCGCCGCGGTGATGTTGTTGCTCAGGAGCCAGGTGACGGCGATGTCGGCGCGGAGTTGGCTGAGGGTCCGGCCCTCATGAGGTCCTTGGAGGGCGCGGGCTGCGGTGGTGGTGCGGTCCCAGATCCCTGCCGCCTGATCGGCGGGGAGGTACGCGGAGAGCCAGGCCATGCCGTCCCGGTCCGGGGCATACTCCACGCGCCGATCGGCGGCGCTGCGTGCGTGGCGTTTTTCGATGCTGACGGGGTGGTGCCGCTCCCGCCAGCTGCGGGCCTTGTGCCGGAACCGCCCGGGAATGAGCTCCCCGGCCGGGCACGCACGTGCCGGGTTCGGCGCGGCGGGGTCCAGGAAATGCGCTTCGAGGGCTTGGGCGCCGGCAGGGTCCAGGTTCACGGTTTCGTCGACCATGATCCGGGCGTGCTGCCAGGAAATCGTCCCTGCCTGCAGCGCGGAGAACGTCAGCGGCAGGGCGGTGGTCAATGCGTGGGCTTCGGCGAGCAGGGCGCCGGCACTGCGTTCGCTGACCGTCAGGGCACAGGCGACTTCAGCGATCACGGCCATTTCCTGTCCGGTGTGGTCCTCGGGCGACGTTGCAGGGCCCGCCAAGGCCTCGGCAGCGGCGGTGTAGCCGGTAGCCAGCCAGGCCTTCAGGGCGGCACTTTTCGCGTCCAACCGAGAGATCTCAGCCAGCCCGTCGAGGAACCCATCCGCCACCCGGCGCAACGGATCAGCACCACCGGATCCCGAGGACTCGGTCCCGCCCCGGAGCACAACGGCAAGCTCAGCGAACGACACCGCAAGTGCCTCCGCCGTCGCCACAGCTGCTCTGCTATCCATACTCAAAATCATCCCGCGAGGGTCTGACAATAACGGCGAGGCTGAATGCCGATGTGCATAACCCTGCTCACGTCATTGTTGAAGTGTCGGCGGAGCTGGGCGGGCCGCAAGTGTCCCCTCGCGGGCGGGGCTTAAGTGTCCATTCGCGCCTGGCAATTGGGACGGTGAAGAGCGTCAGATGCTGACAACAACCTTGCCGCGGACGCGCCCTTCGTGCATGTATTCGACGGCGGCCGGCGCCTCAACAAGCGAGTAGACCTTGTCCACGGCAGGCTTCACACTGCCGGCTTCAATGAGCATGGTCAGCGCCTCGAGATCGCGATAGTTTTCCGTCGAAACAAGCCCCTTGAATTTCTGCCCGGAGAACAGTGACACCAGCGGCGCACCCATCGAACGCTCAAACCCGCCGGTCAGGTTCCCACCGCCCTCGCCGCCGACGATCACCAGTGTGCCCCGCGGGGTCAGCACGCGCCGCAGGACTGAGAGCGGCCGGTTGCCGGCGGTATCCAGGATGACATCGTAATGCTGGCCGGCGCGGGCAAAATCGTCCCGGGTGTAGTCGATGACGTGATCAGCGCCGAGCGACCTGACCAGCTCCATTTTTCCTGTGCTGCAGACGCCTGTGACCTCCGCCGCCCCGAATGCCTTCGCCACCTGCACCGCAAAGGACCCGACTCCCCCGCCAGCACCGATGATCAGCACCTTCTGGCCGGTCGTCACCTGTCCGGCATCGCGGACAGCCTGCAACGCGGTTACACCCGAAATGGGTGCCACCGCAGCTTCCTCGAACGTGAGGTTCGCGGGCTTTGTGGCCACCCTGCCCTCCCTGGCGCAGACAAATTCCGCGAAGGACCCCTCACACGTGCCGAACACTTCGTCGCCCAGTTGGAAGCGCGTGACGCCAGCCCCCACGGCCTCCACGACGCCGGCAACCTCACGGCCGCGGACCGGAAACTTGGGCTTCTTCAGCCCGAAACCGAAGAGGCGGAGCAGGTACGGCCGCCCGGTCATAAGGTGCCACACACCCTGGTCGACGCCGGCCGCGCGGACCCTGATCAGGACTTCCCCATGGCCGGGCACCGGCAGCGGGATATCCCTTAGTTGGAGCACGTCGGCATTCCCGTAAACGTCCTGCACGATAGCTTTCATGATGCGTCTCCTTGGTGATTCGGGTATTGGAACACGTCCTCGAGCGGCACGCTGAGCACATGGGCGATCTGGAACGCCATCTCCAGGGACGGCGAGTACCGGCCCTGCTCTATGGCGATGACGGTCTGGCGGGTAACGCCCACACGTTCGGCGAGTTCGGCCTGCGTCATCTCGCCCCGTTCGAACCGCAGGCGGCGGATTGAATTGGTCACTCGCGTTGGCTTCACCACGGCTGGAACCCCCGGCGGTAGGCGACGATCTTGGCCACGGAGCCCAGGATCGCGGACAACACAAACGTCAGGTAGATGACGTTTGCGATCCAGAAGTGGTCCACCTCAGCCATCGCCAGGAGCAGAGCCGCGACGCCGCCGATGACCACAAACGACTGCCCGATGTACTCGCCGAAACGGTAGATCTCCCTGTCGCGCTGGTCCTTCTTCCCGACCTCCTTGGGCGAAAAGATGCCCAAGAGTATGTGCAGGGCGATGGACGCGGCAATGGATGCCCCGATGGTCCACAGCAGTGGAGCCACGTACGGAACCTCGGCAACGGGCATTGTGCCGGCCATGCCCAGGACGATGGCCAGATACACGCCATAAGAGCCCGCGGCCACCACCCCCATGATCCAGGCGCTCTTCTCTTCGAAGGACATTTCCGCTCCCGCCATTCCCGCCGGATGTAAAACAAAGCTGACATCTCAAAAGTAAAGAAAACCAGACATGATGTCAATAGTCTTGGACTAGACGCCACGCGAAGTTCAAATGCCGGCCCCAAGTCTGAGATGGAAGACAGGAACTGCCAGTGAGTCTCATCACGTAAGGCGCCAAAGTGATCTGCTGGTTGGCGATCCCCCTCCCAATGACGAGAAGGTATTTGTATGCAGCACGCCGCCACCAGGCAAGACACAGCCGCCCAAGACGCAAGCCCGGCCGAAAAGCCCAAACCGGGATCCGCCGTCGCGCATGTCCTGAACCGGGGACTGAACGTCCGCCATATCCGCTTTATGGCCCTCGGTTCGGCGATCGGAACCGGCCTGTTCTACGGCTCAGCCTCCGCCATCCAGAAGGCGGGCCCGGCCGTCCTGCTCGCCTACATCATCGGCGGTGCGGCGGTGTTTATGGTCATGCGGGCCCTCGGCGAGATGGCCGTCCGCCACCCTGTCTCGGGCTCGTTCGGCCAGTACGCCAGCCGCTACCTCGGCCCGCTGGCCGGGTTTGTGACCGGCTGGACGTATGTTTTTGAGATGGCGATTGTGGCCATCGCGGACGTGACGGCTTTCAGCATTTATATGGGCTTCTGGTTTCCGCAGGTGGACCGCTGGATCTGGATCCTGGCCATCATCTGCTTCCTGGCCGCACTGAACCTGCTCAGCGTGAAGGTCTTCGGCGAGCTGGAGTTCTGGTTCTCGCTGATCAAGGTGGTGGCCATCATCGCCATGATCGTCGGCGGCGCCGCCATTATCGCGTTCGGTTTCCAGGCCGGCGGGTCCACCGTGGCTCCGGGCCTCGGCAACCTCGTGGAGCACGGCGGGCTGTTCCCGAACGGCTTCGAGGGGCTCCTGGCCTCGTTCGCCGTCGTGATGTTCGCGTTCGGCGGGATCGAGACGCTTGGCATCACCGCCGGCGAGGCCGCGGACCCCAAGAAGGTTATCCCCAAGGCGGTGAACACGGTGCCGGTCCGCGTCCTGCTGTTCTACGTCCTGACCCTCGGCGTGCTGATGAGCCTCTTCCCGTGGAACGAAATCGGCAGCAACGGCAGCCCGTTCGTCCAGATATTCAGCGGCCTGGGCATCCCGGCCGCACCGCACATCCTCAACGCCGTGGTGATCACCGCCGCGCTCTCCGCCATCAACAGCGACATCTTCGGCGCCGGCCGCATCCTGTTCGGGCTGTCCGGACAAGGCCACGCGCCGGCAGTTTTCGGCAAGGTTTCGCGCCATGGCGTGCCTTGGATGACGGTAGTGATGATGGCCGGCATCCTCCTGGTGGGCGTGGTGCTGAACGCGGTCATTCCCGAGGACGTCTTTATCCTGATCGCCTCGATTGCCACGTTCGCCACCGTCTGGGTGTGGGTCATGATCCTGGCTTCCCATGTCGCGATGAAGCGGGAGATCGCACGGAAGGCCCTGCCGGCGTCGGAATTCCCCTCGCCGTGGTGGCCCGCGGCATCCGTCCTGACCATCGCGTTTATGGCGCTGGTCATCGCCGTCCTGGGCGCCTTCGAGGACACCCGCGTGGCGCTGTACGTGGGTGCGGTGTGGCTGGGGCTGCTGGTCCTCGCCTACCGCCTGTGGGTCAGAGGTAACGGACGACGCCGGGCCGAACTTGTGGACGAAACCTCACCGCTTCCGGTGGTTGCCTCAGCCCGCCGGAGCTAAGATCAGGCATGGTTCCGCTCTCAAACCTTCTGGCGTTTGCGCTGGCATCCGTGGTGCTGATCGCCGTCCCCGGACCCAGCGTGCTGTTCGTGATCGGCCGTTCCCTGGCGCTCGGCTGGAAGGGCGGCGTCCTGACGGTGCTGGGCAACGCGACCGGGCAACTGGTGCAGGTGGCTGCAGTCGCGCTCGGCGTGGGCATTATCGTTGCGCAGTCCGTGGTCCTCTTCAGCGTGGTGAAGCTGGCGGGGGCTGCCTACCTCGTCTATCTGGGCATCAAGGCCATCCGGAACCGGCGGCACAACTCCTTCGCGGATCGTCAGCCAGTGGCCTCCTCGCCACGACGGCTGGTGGCGGAAGGCCTGGTGGTGGGGATCACCAACCCCAAGTCCGTGGTGTTCTTTGTGGCGGTGCTGCCGCAGTTTGTGGACTACCCGTCCGGGGCCATTCCGATCCAGCTGGCGCTGCTGGGGGCGGTGTTCCTGCTGATCGCCATAGTGTCAGATAGCCTCTGGGCCGTCGCCGCAGGTTCCGCCCGCCAATGGTTTGCCCGTTCGCCCAGCCGGGTTTCAACGGTGGAGGCAACGGGCGGGGCCTTGATGATCGGCCTCGGCGGAACCTTGGCCTTGACCGGCGGCAAGTCCTAGTTGCCTGCCCCGACGCTCTCTCACTTTTGGGGCGATTTGGCGCCACGCTCTCTCACATGAGGTGAGAGAGCGTCGGCCCAAAACGTGCATTAGTGAGAGAGCGTCCGGGAGTTGCGCTCGTGCTCAGACGGCGGCGAGCGCCGAGCGGACCGCGGCCGGCATCGGCGTTGTGGGCCGGCCAATCAGCATACGGAGGTCCGAGCCGCTGACCAGGAGGTCGCCACGGGCAATGCCGAGGTCCGAGTCCGCCAGGATGTCCGCGAAGAACCCCGGCACGCCGAATCCGGCAAGAAGTCCGGCGTAGTCGCTGGCCGGAAGGTCCTGGTAAACCACGGGCTTGTTGGCCGCAGTGCTGATTTCCTGGGCCAGTTCGGTGAGCGTGAAGGCGTGGTCCCCACCCAGCTCGTAGACCTTGCCGGCCTGGTTCTCGGCAACCAGCACGGCTGCCGCTGCCTCGGCGTAGTCCACCCGGGCCGCGGCACTGACCTTGCCTTCACCGGCGCTGCCGGCAAGCGCGCCCTGGGCAAGGGTGCCCTGCAGCTGGTCGGTGTAGTTCTCGAGGTACCAGCCGTTGCGGAGAATGGCGAACGGAACCCCTGAGTCCTTCAGGATGGCCTCGGTTGCCTGGTGCTCAGCGGCCAGCTTCATCCCGGTGGTGTCAGCGTTGGCCACACTTGTGTAGGCCAGCAGTTCCACGCCTTCGGCCTTGGCTGCCTCAATCACCGTGCGGTGCTGGTCCACGCGTTGGCCAACCTCGCTGCCGGAAATCAGGAGAACCTTGTGGGCGCCCTGCAGGGCCAGCGCCACGGACGTGGTGTCTGTGTAGTCCATTGCCCTGACCTGGACGCCGCGCGCTGCGAAGTCGGCAAGCTTTTCAATGGACCGGCCGGCGGCCACAATCTCTGCCGCCGGAACGTTGCGCTCCAGGAGGGCCTCGACGACGTGGCGGCCAAGCTGTCCGGTTGCTCCGGTAATGACGATGCTCATGGGTTGGTTCCTTTCACCGTTTCTTAGGGGGTCACCTTCCACAACCAGCCGCTCCGCCAATTACTTCCTGAAAGACAGTACGCACTTTTAGGTTAGGTACTCACCTTTTGGTAAGTTATGGGTATGGAAGCGACTGTATGGCCCACCAACCTGCCGGAAGATCTCCGGGCACACCTGCCGGAAGGATTGGCCGACGGCGTGTTCCCGGCTGGGTGCCCCAGCCGCACCGTCCTGGACCACATCACCAGCAAATGGGGAGTGCTGATCCTCCTGGCGCTCTCCGAAGGCGAGCAGCGCTGGAGCGAACTCCGGCGCCGGGCAGAGGGAATCAGCGAGAAAATGCTGGCGCAGACCCTCAAGACCCTGGAGCGCGACGGCCTGGTGCTGCGGAAGGCCCAGCCGGTCATCCCGCCCCGCGTGGACTACAGCCTGACCGAACGCGGCTATGAGCTGTCCGGCCTGCTCGTCCCGCTCGTCACCTGGGCCTACAACAACGCTGACGACATCCTCAACGGCCAGCGCTGATTCCAGCGGGGCGCTGATTCCGGCCCGCCCTGATTCCCGGACAACGATGATTCCCGGCCAGTGTCGACCCCTAAATCCCCTAAGTAGGAGCCGTCCGCGAAGTCGAGTACATGTTACTGGTGTGACTGGTGTGAATAGCGCCTAGCGTAAATGTAAGGTGCCAGCCAGGAATTGGAGGACCATCCTCTGCTGGGAGCGTTCCGGCAACCGCACCGACAGTGAGCGGACGAGCGCCGCGCTGAAGGAGTTGTTCCGATGGTCAACGCTGCCCGCAATCCGGCCCAACACGAACCGCAACATGACCGCCATGACCGCAACCGCCGAGACGAAACCAGCCCGAAACAACCGCGCCTTATGGCTAGGGCCTGGAACCGCGTCCGCGCTGTGCCAGGCCCAGCAAGCCCCTACAAAATCGGTGACGCCGTGGTGGGAGACGATCCCTTCAACGGCCGGCACGAGGGTGTGGTGGTCTCACGGACCCCCGACTCTGTCGGCATGGGGACCGCAGAGGGCGTTGTCTACTACGATCCCCGCCAGGTCAGGCGGCAGGAGTAGGCAACCGGCCCGGCCTACCGCGCCGACCAGCCGCCGTCCATCGCGTAGCTGGCCCCGGTGACCATGCCGGCGTGATCGGACGCCAGCCAGGCTGCCAGGGAGGCAACCTCCTCCGGTTCCACCAGGCGTTTCACGGCGGACTCGGTGAGCATCACCTTGGCCAGGACCTCGGACTCGGGGATGCCGTGCACCTTGGCCTGGTCCGCGATCTGCTTCTCGACCAGCGGGGTCCGGACGTAGCCAGGGTTGATGCAGTTGGACGTGACTCCGTGCCCCCCGCCCTCAAGTGCCGTCACCTTGCTCAGCCCTTCCAGGCCGTGCTTGGCGGAAACGTACGCGCTTTTGAACGGGGAGGCCCGGATTCCGTGCACGGATGACACGTTGATGATGCGGCCGAAGCCGTTGGCATACATGTGCGGCAGCGCGGCCCGGATCAGCAGGAACGGGGCCTCGAGCATCAGCGCGATGATCCGGCGGAAGTCCGCCGGATCGAACGCTTCGATGGGGCTGATGCTCTGGATCCCGGCATTGTTCACCAGGATGTCGCAGTCCAGGCTCAGGGTGGCGAGCGCGTCCACGTCCAGCAGGTCAACGGCCCAGGCGGTGCCGCCCACTTCGTCGGCGAGGGCGGCAGCGCCGGCGGAGTCGACGTCGGCCACCACCACTTTCGCCCCGCGGGCGGCGAGTTCCCGGACACAGGCAGCCCCGATCCCGCTGGCGCCGCCGGTCACCACGGCCTTGCGGCCGTTCAGTGTGTTTTCCATTGCAGATCTGTTTCCCATCGTGTGCGCGCTCAATTTCCCTGCGGTGAACTGCTCAGGCAGTTCAGCGTGAGGCCGCCGGGAGCAGTCCCTCGCGGGCGGCGTCGGCCTTGTCCACTTCTTCCAGCGCGATGCCCTTGGTTTCCTTAAGGCTCAGCACGGCAACCGTAGTGATCGCGCAGGCAACCACAAGGTAGATCGCCGTGGGCAGCCAGGACCCGGTGTCCTTGAGCCACTGGGTAGCAAGCAGCGGGGCCAGCGAACCGGCGAAGATCGAAGTGACCTGCGAGCCCAACGAAACGCCCGAGTAGCGCATCCGGGTGGGGAAGAGCTCGGCCATGATGGCAGGCTGGCCGGCATACATAAACGCGTGCAGGCACAGGCCGATGGTCACGGCCAGGACAATCACCACGGCGTTGCGGGTATCGAACATGGGGAAGGCGAAGAACGGCCAGGCCGCACCGGAGATGGACCCGATCAGGTAGACCGGTTTCCGTCCCAGCTTGTCCACGAGCCGCCCCACCTGCGGGATGACCAGGAAGTGGATGACGTGGGCGATCAGGAGTGCGAGCAGGAGCGAGGACGTGTCGTACTTGTGCACGCTCTTGAGGTAGACAATGGCAAAGCTGACCACCAGGTAGTACATGATGTTCTCCGCGAAGCGCAGCCCCATGGCCTGAAGGATGCCCTTGGGATACTTGCGCACCACCTCGAAGACGCCGTAGCTGACGGCCTGCTCCTTCTCCACGAGGGCCTTGGCCTCCAGGAAGATGGGCGCCTCGGTGACGTGGGTGCGGATGTAGTAGCCAACGAAGACGATCACGGCGGAAAGCCAGAAGGCCACGCGCCAGCCCCAGCCGAGGAATGCCTCCGGGCTCAGGGCGGTGGACATAATGAACAGCACCAGCGTTGCCAGCAGGTTGCCCACCGGCACTGCGGCCTGCGGCCAGCTGGACCAGAATCCGCGGGACTTGTTGGGGCTGTGTTCGGCAACCAGCAGCACGGCGCCGCCCCATTCGCCGCCGAGCGCGAAGCCCTGGATGAAGCGGAGGGCCACCAGAAGAGCCGGAGCCAGGTAGCCGATATCGGCAAAGCCCGGGAGGCAGCCCATCAGGAAAGTGGCCACGCCGACGATCACGATGGTCAGCTGCAGCGTCGGCTTGCGGCCCAGTTTGTCGCCGATCTGGCCGAAGACGATTCCGCCGAGGGGGCGTGCCACGAAGCCCACCGCGTAGGTGAGGAACGCCTGGATGATGCCGTCCAGCTCGTTGCCGGTGGCGGGGAAGAAGTACTTCCCGAAGACCAGGGTGGCGGCGGTGGCGTAGAGGAAGAATTCGTACCATTCCACCACCGTGCCCACCATCGACGCGGCCACAATCTTTTTAAGCCCGGATCCCTTGGGTGCGGATCCGGCGGCATTGTCTGCCGAGCGCTGCTCTACGCTCATGAGTTTCTCCTTAGTGTCCACTTTGACACGCGCTGTGATCCACAGCACTAATGGCTCCACTGAGTATTACTGCACAAACATGCGCCTTCAATGCCCAAACCGGCACCTGCTGTGTGCACAATTGCAGATATGAAGGCGAATCCCGATGACCTCCTGGTCCTGCTTGCGGTATCCCGCTCCGCCAAATTTACGACGGCGGCGCAAGTGTTGGGGCTGAACCACACCACCGTTTCGCGTCGGATAGCCGCCTTGGAGAAGGCGCTGGGCGGCCGCGTCCTGGCCCGGGCGGCCGGCGGCTGGGAACTGACGGAGCTGGGCACGGAGGCCGTCCGCGTCGCCGAACAGGTGGAGGCAGCGGTGAGTGCGCTGGGACCGGCAGGTCAGGCACCGGACCCGATTACCGGCGTCGTACGCATGACGGCGACCGACGGCTTCAGCGCCTACATCGCCGCGCCCGCCGTGGCACGGCTGCGCCGGAAACACCCGGGACTGAGCGTGGAGGTGGTGACCATGACCCGCCGCGCGCTGCAGCAGCGTTCCGGGCTGGACATAGAAGTTGTGGTGGGCGAACCACAGGTCCACCGGGCCGAAGCCGTCCAACTGGGCGAGTACATGCTGGGGATGTACGCCTCGCGTGCCTACCTCGCCGAGAACGGGACGCCGGCGAGCGTTGCTGAGCTGACGGAGCACCCGCTGGTGTACTTTGTGGATTCGATGCTGCAGGTGGACGACCTGGACGCACCCCGGCGGCTGGTGCCGGCCATGCGCGAAGGGCTGACGTCCACTAACGTGTTTGTCCATGTGGAGGCCACCCGCGCCGGTGCCGGCATCGGATTCCTGCCGTGCTTCATGGGCAATCTGCATAGCGACCTGGTCCGGCTACTCCCCGACGACTTCGCCGAATTGCTCCCTTACTGGATGGTGCTGCGACCCGATTCGATGCGCCGCCCTGCCGTGGCCGCCGTGGTGCAGGCCCTGCGCGACCAGACGGCGGCGCACCGGGATGCCCTGCTGGGCAGGGACTAACGCTCAATCGATGGCGCTGCCGGGTCGTGGCGCACCGGGGAGTTCGCGGCGAAGGCCCGCACCTGGGCGTCGTTCCAGATGTGGGCCGGGACGGCACCGCCCAAAAGCCGGCGGGCAAGCTGCGGGTCCCCGTCCAGCGGGGTGTTGCTGCCGGCCATCACCATGTTGCCGTAGCGGCGGCCCTTCAGCATGGAGGGGTCGGCGATGATGACGGTGTGTGCGAACGCGGCCGCGATGGTGGCGGCGTCTTCCCGCGCATTCTTCAAGTCCGGGGCGTCGCCTGAGTTGACCACATAGATGCCGCCCGGCGACAGGACCCGCTTGATGTGGCTATTGAACTCGGCGGTGGTGAGCGGCCGCGGCGTGAGTGAACCGGCAAACACGTCGCGGATAATGAAGTCGCGGCTGTCCGGCGTGAGCGTCTCGGTGACCTCGCGGGCCTCCCCCACACGGAGCCGCAGCAGCGGCGCCTTGGGCAGGTCGAACCAGCCGCGGACGTACTCGGCCAGCCTGCCGTCCAGTTCCACCACGACCTGGCGGGCTTCGGGATAGGCTGCGTGGAAGTACCGCGCCAGGGAACAGGCCCCGCCGCCCAGATGCAGTCCTCGCAGCTTCTCGACTCCGCCCGCGGTGGGCGCCACAGCCTTGGTCCCGCCCTTTCCGGACTTCGGTGGCCAGCGTGATTCGATCAGCGCCGCCATCCAGCGCATGTACTCAAAATCGAGGAACAACGGATCGGCGAGGTCGATGTGGGAGCTCATGACACCGTTGATCTTCAGGAGCCAACCGTTGGAGTTGTCCTGGTCCGCAATGAGCTCGCAGTCGCCGGTATCGACGTAGTAGACGCCCTCAACCGGGCCCTCAGGACGGGTTCCCTTGGGCACGTCGATGACACCCGCCGTCGAACGCTGGCTGTTCCGCCCGCCTGACTTGCCGCGCTTTGCCATTTACCCGTGTGCCGCTTCAGTCATGGATCAACCATAATTGACCGCCCTGTGTCAGCGGTCCGGCGCGGTCTCAGTCCAGAAGGGTCCGGTCGCCGAACCCGACTAGGTTGCGAGCGGCCTGTCCCGATCTGTCCTTTCCTGGTTCCGCCGAAGTTCCTCCGCCCGGGTGGCGTCGGTTCGCGTGGCGTCGGTGCGCTCGTCGCCTTCCGGATTCACGTCGGCTTCGGTGCGGGTGGCGTCGGTTCGCGCGTCCCCGTCCCGATTTACGTCGGGATCCAAGGCGTCGGCCTTGTGGGTGCGCTCGGCCACGTCTTCCCGGAGCGACCTGGCGTCGGTGGCCTTTGCTTCAGCCTCCTGCTTCAGCCGCGCCGCCTCGACCTGTGCCTGCTCTGCGTCGGCACGCGCACGGCTGGCCCGGGCTTCGTTCTCACGCGCATCGAGCTCGATATCCTCGGCTTTCCGGCGCATTTCGGCGGCCTTTTCGCGGTGCGATTCGTCCCGCTTCTGCTGCATGGCCTGACGGCGACGCCCGGTCACAAGCCACAGCACGATCAGGACCAGCACGACGATGGCAACAATCACCCAAACCCACGATGTTGTATCCACGACTACCCACCCTTTCCACTTCGTTGTGACGGGGTCCCTGCGATGCCGGGCGGCAGGCGATACGAACCCCTTTGAAATTCAGGTAGGAAGGGTACTTACCTTCCGTTACTAATCATGCTTACTATTTTACGGCCAGTATTGCTGTTCTTATCAACAACCGGCCTTCTTTGGAAAGAGAGAGCGAAGATGACAGAGAACCAACGGCCCGAGGATTCCGCTTACCCGGTTCCACCGGCCACCCCGGGCACCACCGGAGAACGCGCCCCCAGTACGTTCCCCAGTACATATCCAGCTGCAGCTCCACAGACGGGCGAAACCTACGGGACTTCCCGCACTGATGCCGTCAAGGAAGAAGCTGGAGATGTGGCGCGGACAGCGGCGGATTCCGCGCAGAGCGTGGCGGAAACTGCCAAGTCAGAAGCGGCCAACGTCGCGTCAGAGGCCAAGGCGAATGCCAAGGACCTCTTGCAGCAGGCCCGCTATGACCTCACCCAGCAGGCCAGCGCGCAGCAGCAGAAGGTGGCCAGCGGCCTCCGGTCAGTCTCGGACGAACTGCACGCCATGGCGCAGGCGTCCGACCAGCCCGGAGTGGCCACGGACTTGGTCCGCCAGGCCGCGGAGCGTTCCTCGTCCGTCGCCTCCTGGCTGGACGGGCGGGACCCGGGTTCGCTCTTGAATGAAGTCAAGAGCTTCGCCCGGCAGCGTCCCGGCACGTTCCTGCTCCTGGCCGCCGGGGCAGGCGTCCTTGCCGGCCGGCTCGGCCGCAGCCTGAGCGCCGGCGCACCGGAGTCCGCAGCGGACTCCGCTGGAGCCCGCGGCCAGTACGGTGCCGACGGCCAGTACGGCACCGGTGGCCAATACGACAGCGGCTACACGCCGTCGGTCAGTGGGACTGTCCCGCCCCCGCCGGTGCAGCTGCCCGGCCCGGCCACCACCACGGCAGGATTCGACGGCGGCGCGCCAGGGAGCAGCTACGGCGACCCTTCGCGTCCCGCCAGTCCTCTCGACAGCCCCCAACTCGCGGAACAGCCCTTCTCGACCAACCGCATTGCCGACGACCCGTTGGCCGACCGGGAGCTCGCCGACGATCCTATGGCCAACGACCCCCTGACCCGGGACCGCTCAGCGGACGGCCAGGCTGGCAGGCTGTGATGAGCAGCCAGATACCTGAACCTCCCCCGTCGGCGGCGCACGCGAAGGCGGACAACACCTCGTTGGGTGACCTGCTCGGTGAGGTGACCCGCGACCTGTCCACGTTGATGCGCCAGGAAGTGGAGCTTGCCAAGGCCGAACTCAAGGAATCCGCCAGCAAGGCCGGCAGGGGAGGTGGCATGCTGGCCGGCGCCGGCGTAGCTGGCCACTTCGTGCTGCTGTTCCTGTCGATCGCCCTCTGGATCGCGTTAGGCGAGCTGATGGGACTCGGCTGGTCCGCCGTCGTCGTCGCAGTTATCTGGGGCGTCATCGCCGCCGTCCTGGCCTCCATCGGCCGGAAGGAACTCAAGACTGTGAGGGGCATGCCCCAAACCACTGAAACACTCCAGGAAATTCCCCCAACCCTAAAACCCGGTGAGGTAAGACGATGAGCGACAACCCGGACGATATCCGTTCAGATATTGAGGCAACGCGCGCCCGCCTGGGCACGAACGTGGACGCGGTGGCGGACAAAGTGACGCCGTCTAACATCGTCCACCGCCAGACAGACAAGGTGAAAGACGCCGTCTTCGGAGTGAAGGAGAGAGTCATGGGAACAGCCGACGACGTCACCAACCGCGTGCACAGCGGAGTCCACGCCCGGACTGACAGTGCAGGCAATGCACTCAGCGATGCAGGCGCCGCCATTGGTGACGCTCCGCACCAGATGAAGGCGAAGACGCAGGGCAACCCGCTTGCTGCCGGCCTGATCGCGTTCGGCGCCGGCCTGCTTTTGTCCTCGCTGATCCCGGCGAGCGAGAAGGAACGCGAAGCAGCGGACGCCCTCAAGTCCGCCGCCGAACCGTTGACCACCGAGCTGGCCGAGGCCGCGAAGGAGATGGCTGAGGGTTTGAAGGAACCGGCGCGGGAAGCCATGGAGAATGTCAAAGCAACGGCAGCCGACGCCGCCGAGCATGTTAAGGCCGAAGGTCAGGTTGCGGCAGCGGACGTCAAGGACCGCACTGTCGACGCCAGGGATCACGTCCAGAACACGTAACGGCACCAGCACCGCCAGCAGCACAGACAGGCCGGTTCCGCCTCCCCCGGCGGAACCGGCCTTTCCCTTTCCAACCCCGAGAGGACACACCATGGCCGCTCACGATGCACCCGAACCCAGCACCGCCAAGGCGGGCAGCGCTCCCGCACCCGACGACTCCCGGAAACCGGACAGCCCCACCGACGTCACCAAACCGTCGTGGAAGTACATCGCCAAAAAGACGCTTCGGGAGTTTAACAAGGACCAGTGCCCGGACCTCGCGGCAGCCCTGACCTACTACGCCGTACTGTCCTTGTTTCCTGCAATGCTCGCGCTCGTTTCCCTGATCGGCCTCTTTGGGGACCCCGAAAAAACAACCACGGCCCTGCTCGAAATCGTGCGGGGCTTCGCCCCTGCTGAGACGGTGAATACCGTCAGCGGCCCGGTTGAGGAATTGGCGAACGCGCCGGCGGCAGGATTGACTCTGGTCATTGGCCTGGGAACAGCGCTGTGGTCCGCTTCGGGCTACGTTGGCGCCTTCGGTAGGGCGATGAACCGGATCTATGAAGTGGACGAGGGCCGTCCATTCGTCAAGCTGCGCGGAACCATGCTGGCTGTTACGCTCCTCGCCGTAGTCATCGTGGCACTCCTGGCAGGCATGCTGGTGCTCAGCGGACCTGTGGCAGAAGCAGTCGGCGACCTGATCGGGCTCGGTGGCGCGTTCCTCACTGTCTGGAACATCGCGAAATGGCCGGTAATGGTGGCGCTCATCATTGTCATCATCGCGGTGCTCTACTACGCCACTCCCAACGTCAAGCAACCCAAGTTCAAATGGATGAGCCTTGGCTCCGGCATAGCCCTGTTTATTTTCCTGCTGGCCTCGCTTGGCTTCGCCTTTTATGTGGCCAACTTTGGCAATTACAACAAAACCTACGGCGCGCTCGGCGGTGTGATCGTCATGCTGCTCTGGCTGTGGATCCTGAACATGTCGCTGCTGTTCGGGGCAGAGTTCGACGCCGAAATGGAGCGGGGACGGCAGCTCCAGGCGGGAATCGAGGCTGAAGAAACCATCCAGCTTCCGCCGCGGGACACCAAGAAAAGCGAGAAGATGCAAGAGCAGGAAGAGGAGGACATCCGGCGCGGCCGCGAGCTGCGTGAGCGCCACCGGAACGGCGCGGATCAGGCTGGATCGGACGCCAGCACGGGACGAGACAGCGACACGCGGGACTAGGCAGGGCCCGCCACTTGGAGGAAAATCAATATCAGCAGATTCCTTTAGGTTTCCTGGGTCCTTCGCGTCCCGGGTGTCAGACGGGGTCGGCGGCGAGGTGGCCTCTTCTGAGACCGAGGCCAGTCCCCCCAGTCGTCGTCGGCCCCCTCATTTTGTTCGCTGCTCAGCGTTCGAACGCCACAGCGGACTCCATACCAAGGGCCAGCATATACGCGCCGAATCCCTGCGGCGCCCGGGCCTCGGTCCGCCCGGAAGTCACTACCCGGACCGTGTCCGTGGAAGTAATTCGGTACCCGTATCGGCGCAGCCGTGCGGCCAGCACCCGGTCCTCGTGCGAGCGCTGACGGGGAAAGCCACCAGCGCGAACGTAGGCCGAGGCCCGCACCCCGAAGTTCGCACCATGCACATGGGGGTGGTCCTCCCCCAACAGATGCCGGGCGTGCCAGCGCCGTAGGAGTTCGCCGTCCATGCCCGCCGGATCCGGTTCCACCGTTCCCAAGACTGCATCGGCGCCGTCATCAGCCAGTTCCACCTGGCGCAGGAGCCAGTTTTCCGGAACGCAGGAATCGGCGTCCGTATTGGCCAACCAGACCCGTTCGGCGGTCCGCTGGCGCCCCGCCCCCGCACGGTCCGGCAAGCGTCCCGTGAGGAGCAAGTTGATACCTGCACGCCGGCTCCTCCCGACGCTACGGAACGCGACCGGCAACAAGGTGATGCGGCGATCCGCCGCCGCAAAACGCGCCGCCACGGCGCCTGAGCCGTCCGTGCAGGCGTCCAAGACCACCACGATGGCGACGTCCGTATCCGGCTGGCTGTGCTGCAGGGCATCACCTGCGGCACTGACCGCTGCCAGGGCACATGCCAGGTAGGGTTCCTCGTTATGGACCGGAATAACTACGGCAACCTGCGCGATCCTGTCCACGTCAAGACACCGGAGGTCCAGGGTCGCCGGCCTCGCCGGCAGCCACGAGCGTTTCCAGCACAAAATCGCGTTCCTGGTAGAGACCTGCGGTGGGCCAACGCAGCCGGTTCCGGGCCAGCGCGTGGACGGAGTCGCCGTCGAGCTCCCACCCGGAAACCGGGTGCCGCCAGTGGCACAGCAGCAGCGTGCCGCCCGGCGCCATCGATTCCTGGATCCGCTGCAACAGCAGATCAAACTCTGCAGCGGACAGGTAGTAGCCCACTTCGGAGACCACTACAAGGTCGAAGCTGCCCCCGGGCCAGTCACCGGGGAGCGTCAACTGCCGCGTGGAGACCCCGGCGAGTTGCGCGAGCCGCCGGGCCGCAAGCTCAAGCGCGGTGCTGCTGGCATCCACGGCAAGCAGCCTGGTGCATCTGGTGGCCAATTCGGCGGTCAAAGTTCCGATGGAGCA
Organism: Pseudarthrobacter arbutini; assembly: GCF_054510915.1. Taxonomy (NCBI): domain Bacteria; kingdom Bacillati; phylum Actinomycetota; class Actinomycetes; order Micrococcales; family Micrococcaceae; genus Pseudarthrobacter; species Pseudarthrobacter arbutini. Next base: position 20,333 of record NZ_JBTNDQ010000027.1, read on the forward strand.
GCCGATTTCCAGGCCCGACAGGTAGTTCTCCTGGGGCAGCGAGGCGAGGGTGAGGGCGCGCTTGCGCCGCTCGTACCAGCTGGTGGCGTATTCCCAGGGGTCTCCGGACTTCGAGTGCACGGCGTCGAAAATCCGCTGCGCGTCCGCGCTGGTGTGGGGAGGGGATTGGACCGCGTAGGCCCCGGGCGGCGTCCAGGCAAATGTCTCAAAAGCGCGCCTGAAATGTTGCAGCAGCCCCTCGCCGAGGAGCACCTCGTCCCCGGCCAGCCCGGACAGCGGACGTATCTGGCTCGTGTGTGAGTCCATGGCGGACCTCTTTGCCGCCTGCTGATCAGCACCCAGCGGAACGCGCGCCCAGGACCGCCAGGCAGGGTCCTCCGGGGAGGCCCACAGCCAGTACCAGATGGGATACTCCAGCAGGGCGTGCCCACCTTCGCCGGCGACGTCGGCGGCCACTGTGCCGAGGGCGTTGTGGTCCGCATGGCCGTCGTCTCGGTACGGGGCCACGATTGCCAGCTGCTGCGGTGGTCCGGGGAGCCGGCCGATGGCCTCCCGCAGCCGGGCGGCGATTTCCGGCGTCAGTTCTTGCAGGCCCCGGTCCGGCAGCCCGAGGAAACGCCAGCGTCCGGCCAGCCCCAGGACTCCCATCGCTGCCGCAAACTCCTCAAGCCGGACGGCGGCGAGCTGTTCAGGCGTGGTGGTCGCCGAGTCCGGGTGCGAGCCCTCCCCCGCCGTGCACAGCAGCACCTCGACGTCGGCGCCCAGCGAGTGCAGCAGGGCCAGCAGGCCGCCTGCGCCCAGGGTCTCGTCGTCGGGGTGTGCCGCCAGCACAACGAACCGCATGGCAGCCAATTCGTGCTGACCCAAGGGCAACTCCGCCATAGCCGCGAGCCCGCCCGCCGCCCAACGGGCCTCGTCAGTCCCCTGGTCCGTGTGCGAGAAAGTCACCACAGGTGCTCCCCCTTCAGCGTCAGCCTTCCCAGCTGAGCATCGTCCCGCATGCCATGGTGCTGGCGCACGTACAGCGCCAGGTCCGCCATGCGCTTGGCATACGGTTCGTCGAACGCCAGCGGCGCCGGTCCCCGGTTCCGGCTGACAAGGGACAGGACACGCTCGACGGCGGCCGCTACAGTTCCGCGAACGCGTAACGCTTCGCTCCACGCGCTCCGGTCCGCCACTGGGTGCGCCCCTGGCTCCCGTGCGTCTTCTCCGGCGGACAGGCCGCCGTCGTTGGACAGCTGGCCGCCGTCAATGAGAGCTGCCGTTCGCGCGAGGTACTGGAGTGCGGCGGTGAGGATCCTGTCTGTCTCGCCCAGGGCAGCCAGCGCGATCTGGTCAGGTTCGCGGCCGGACTGAGCGGCGGCGGCCAAAGAGCTCTTGTAGTCCCGCGCCACGCCCACGGCGCCCCCGAGCCAGCAGGCAGCGACGCCCAAGCCACCCCAGGCAAAACCTGGCCTGCTGAAATACCAGCCGTCGCTGCCAAGCTGCTGTGCGGGCACCTGACTGAAATGGACCGTCCCGCTGGGAATCTCGCGCAACCCGCGCGCCACCCACGCCGGCTCCTCACACGTCACTCCCGGATGCCGGAGGTCCACTGCAAAGGCAGCCCGGCCTCCGGTTTCGGTGTGGGCAGTGATGACGGCCCGGTCCAGGAGGGGCGCCAGTGAACACCACGGCTTGGACCCGCTCAGCAGAATTCCGGCGTCGCCGGTCTTGGCCTCGAGTCGGAGTCCCGGGCCCTCCGCGGCAAACACTCCCCACGCGCCCGCGCTGTCGGCGGGAACAGCGCCCGCCGGAACATGGCCCGCTGGATCAAGGCCCACCTGGGAAAGGATCGCAAGCGCATCCACATGCGGTTCAAATACGCGGCCTGCGGCAACGTCCACCGCCGCGACGGAAGCGAGCAGTTCCCAGAGACGGGCAGTATGGCCGCCCCCTGGCGGCGGCCAGTTGCCTCCCGCGTCCCGGGCCAACGACAGCAGCGCGGGGACGTCCCCTGCCGCGGAGGCCACGGAGTCGAGCAGGGGAACGGTCCAAGCCAGTTCTGTTTGAGTTGAGACCATGCGGACGGGCTGGTGGGATGATGCAGACATTCTGTCGTTTCTCCGGCCCGGCCTACTTTGCCGCCGGTTCTGTGACGGCGGCGGACGGCGTCATGGTTTCCGCGTTGACCATCCACGCGAGCTGTTCCAGGCGTTCGATGCCGGCATGCAGCAGGTCGGCGCTGGTGGGATCGTCTTCATCCACCTCATCGTGGACATCCCGCATCGTCTGCACTGTCCGTTCGAGCCTGGCAGTGATCAGTTTGACGGCGTCCTTCGTGGAAATCAGCCCGCCGGTGAGCTCAGCAAGACGCGTGTCTGCGGCTACGGTGTGGCTCCGTCCGTCGGGCAGGGCGTGCAGGGCCCGCATCCGCTCCGCCGTCTGGTCGGCAAACAGCCGGACACTGGCGATGATCTCGTCGAGCTGCAGATGAAGGTCGCGGAAGTTGGTGCCCACTATGTTCCAGTGGGCCTGCTTGGCCTGGAGATGCAGCTCAATCAGGTCCGTGAGGACCATCTGAAGATTGCTGGCAAGGGTGGGTGACGCTTTCATCGTGTTCCTCCACTGCAGGCGGTTCCGGACGGGCATCGGCCGGACAGTCATTCTAAGCATACTTAGCAATTAACTAATGACCGGGTGCCGTCTGCGCTTAGCGGACGCGCGCCAAGGCGAACCCGTCCCAGCCTTTGGACCCAACAGTCTGGATCACGGTGGCATCGAGCTGCGGATGTTGGCCCAGCAGTTCCAGGGCGCTGATGATCCCGGGGGCGTTGACCTGGTCGATGGAAGGATCCAGCACGGCGCCCTCCCAGACGGCGTTGTCCAGGACCACCACGGTTCCCGGCCTGCCCAGGCGCACGGCCCACTCGAGGTACGCTGCGTCGTTTTCCTTGTCCGCATCGATGAACACGAAGTCGAACGGCTCCTGGCCCTCCGACTGCAGCGCGGGCAAGGTGTCCAGGGCAGCGCCCACCCGGACCTCCACTTTGTCCGCCAGGCCCGCCGCCTCCACATTCGCCCGGGCGATGTCCGCATGTTTGGCGAGGTATTCGCACGTCACCAGCCGCCCGCCGTCGGGCAGTCCCTGCGCCATCCAGATGGTGCTGAACCCTGCGAGCGTGCCGATCTCCAGCACCCGGCGGGCGCCGGACAGCTGGACCAGGAGCTTGAGCAGCTTGCCGGCGTTGGGCGTCACTTCAATGGGCGGCATCCCGGCGTCGACGGCGGAGCGCACGGCCTGTACAAGCGCAGTGTCTGGGTGCACCACGGTGGTTGTGAGAAAGTCTTCCACTGCCACCCACCCCGGCTGGGTCTTGTGCTCAAACATGGCCACAGTCTGGCACGCAGGCACGCGCCGGTCTAGGACACGGCCCCGGAACCAGCCCACAAACCGGCTCAGGCACCGGAGGGGACGTGTCACGCGGGGCAGGCTTTTGGCGTGGCCCAGGCGTCACATCCTTGAACTGACGCGGGCGCGGAGACCGGCCGGCGCCAAAAGCCTGCCTGGCGTGACGGGAATTAGGAACCGTCCGAGAGTGCCCCTTCAAGGCGGTCCACCTTGGCGCTGAGCTCGCCCTCATAACCGGGCCGGATGTCTGCCTTGATGACCAGTGAGACACGGCTGCCAAACTTGCCTACGGCCTCGGTGGCGCGCTTTACGACGTCGAACACGTCGTCCCATTCGCCCTCGATGGTGGTGAACATTGAGTCCGTCTGGTTGGGCAGCCCCGACTCCCGGACGATCCGCACGGCGGCCGCAACGGCGTCGTGCACTGATGCGTCGGTGGGACGCGATCCCCCTGCGGGCGTACCGGACGGGGCGACTGAAAATGCAAGCAACATAGGGCAAGTCTGTCATGCAGCCCAACCCGAAACGGGTTTGGCGAGGCCGGCGAAGCGTCACATAGCCAGCTACCCTCCGGTAACCATGAAGGCTGCCTGAGGCATTGCTAACCTGAACGAATGAGCATTGCTGTCGTCCGCAAGCCACTACGCGCAGACGCTGCCCGGAACGTGGACAAGATCATCCTGGCCGCGCGCCAGTGCTTCCGCGAGCATGGTCCCGAGGTTCCCCTCCAGACCATCGCACTGACGGCAGGTGTTGGCCCGGCCACCCTGTTCCGGAACTTCGCTGACAAGGAGGAGTTGGTCCTGGCCGCCCTCAACCGGCAGCTCCGCGAGACCGTGGACCCCGTTATGGCGGACGCGCTGGCGGACATCGACGCAACTGCGGGACTGCTGCGCGTCCTCGAAGCCATCATGGCCGCGGCCAGCGATGATGCCAACCTGCTTGGCGCCGTTGCGGGCCGCCGCGAACTCCTCACCGGCATCACCGGCTCACTGATGGATTCCATGAGCGTCCTGCTTGGCCGCGGCCAAGGTCAAGGCACCCTGCGTGCGGATATTTCCATGACTGACATGTTCCGCCTGCTCGCCATGCTGATCGGCGTCGTGGACACCATGGAGCCCGGTTCCGACGCCTGGCGCCGCCCGCTGGCACTGATCGAGGACGCCATCCGCACTGAACGGCCCCACCGCCCGTTGCCCGCGCATGTGCCGCTGCCCGCCCCGCAGCTACAGGGTCCACAGTTCACATGACACCCGTGCCCTCCCGCCGGACCACCACCACGGGCGCCCCATTGTTGGTCTCCAAACGTTGGATTAGACTCAGGTAGGGTTACGCAGCCAGCCTCTGAATCTTCTGAGGGAGCATGAGTGAAACACCTCCAGCGCAGCCAGTCCAACGCCATCGTCCGCCGATGAACCCGACACACTTGTCCCGGGTTATCCACGACCCCCGCGGCCCCGAAGAGATCCTGCCGTCGCTGGCGGCGGAGGACCTGGCCAATCTGCTGGACGCCCTCTACCAAAACCTCGACACTCCCACCCCGGTATTCGGTGCGCAGGTGTGGTATGAGCTGGCCGTCGAGGAAAGCGCCCGCCGGACCGGGTCGCCAGAGGATGAGCAAACCGCCTGACCGGCCTACGGCCCGGACCACGAGGGTGGCGGTGCCGGGCTGACGATGAGCCCAATCAGCTGGCGTCGCCCCCGGGGTTCTTTTGTTGAGGCTTGGTTTCTTCGGGCGTGTTCTCCTGCGGCCCGGCGCTGCCTTTCCCTTCCGCTGTGGGAGGCTCCTGGCCGTGCTTGTGAGGCTCATGATCGTAGTGATGGGGCACGTGCTCCTTGGCCTCCAACAGGTGCTGCTGCAGCTTCTCCTCCGCATCGCGGCGGCGCCGGGAAGTATCCCGCAGTTCCCGCGTCGATTCGGAGACAGTGGTGTCATAGACCGGCCGCGGCTTCGGGTCCGAAGCCTGGGGGTTGTCGGATCCGCTATCCGGATCCGGGGTGTTGGGCCCTGGCTGTTCGTTCATCTTGAGTGACTCCTTTAGGCCGTAGCGACCGCCTCACGCCGATACACCGGCCGGCCATCAATCGTCCGGTTCCGTTTCCCGGTTTCGGAGTTCGGCCCGTACCGCCGCGTGCAGGGCGGCGATGTTTGCTTCCTGGCTGACGTCCAGCGCCAGTCTCATCCGCTCGGACAGTACGTCCAGGTCCTCCGGCGGCAGGTCTGCCAGGGACCGGAACCGGGTAAAGAAGCGCTTGACCGGAAGCCCGGCGCGCCAACCGTCACGTGCTGGACGGCGGGTTTTGCCGGGTCTCGCACCGGCTGGGTGCAGCCTTATTTCCATGGTCAGCGCTCTCATGAGAGTCCACGGCCAACTGCATAGCCAGGCCCATGCTATAACGCATATGAGCCGCACCACCAGTGTTCGCGTTGACTCATCAAAGATGCCCGCGTAGCTGCTATCGAAGAATCATTTGGTAATGCCCGCGTAGCGGCGCGTCTGCTGGGATGGTATCCGCCGGCCCGGCACTGTGA
>NZ_JBTNDQ010000028.1:0-26222 GCF_054510915.1 Pseudarthrobacter arbutini
TTGGTGGCGGCGGCCCACCGTGGCAGGCTTAGACACTGCACCAGAATTTCCGGGAGGAATCCACCATGGCCGCAGCCCAGACCACACGTACCAGGACTCCGGCGTCCAATACGGCCACCTGGCGGGACGTGACGCCTGCCGAAATCGTCCTGGTGGGCGGACCGGAGGAATACCTCGGCATCCGTGCCATGGACCATGTCCGCGCCCAGGTGCGCACGGCGTTCTAGAGGTGCGACCCAGTCAGCTATGAGCTTCCGATCAGCTGGATGCAAGGACTCAACCGACCCAAATCTGGCAATGTACTCAGCAGCGCGCTTTGAGTACGCAGTCTCGACCTCTGTGCCCGTCATGCAGCTACACAGTGTGGGCGGCATTACCGACGCTGTCACTACCGCTGGTTGGCTTAATTTTCTGAGATTGGCCAGATATTGGGCATTGCCCCGGATCGACGGCTCGTAACGCTTCACTTCCTCGGTCTGAACATGGTCCGCGATGAGAATTAGCGCCGCTGCAGGGGCAGCGTCACGCTTCCCCTGAGCATGCAGCGTCAACAACTCAAAGACAGCGAGTGACACCGAGTTGGGAAACTCTCGGCGTGCATTGGAAAAGATCGCAAGCGAGGACGGTTAAAAGATTCCACCTGTACTCGGAGAACGAGCCCCTGTTGGGCTTCGCCGGTCTCTATGAGTTCTGGGCTGATCCGTACCTGCCCGAGGATGACCCGGGCCGGTGGCTGCTCAGCCGCACAGTGCTGACCACCACCACGCAGGACGCCTTGGGACACGTCCACGACAGATCGCCAGTCATCATCCCGCGCGACCGCTTTGCTGAATGGCTGGACCCGGACTTGACCGACAAGGACGATGTCCAACACCTTCTGGACTCCTTGCCGGAACCGACCCTGACACCTCGGATCGTCAGCCCGCGGGTTAAAAGCGCGGGGAACAATGGGCCCGAGCTCATCGAACCCGTCGAGCCTGCCGCCAAATAAACTCATGTGGTACTCAATGGCACCATAACTAACCCGGCACCGAAACGAGGACACGCAGCGATGGGAAAGCAGGCGGAAGAAGTGAACCAGATAGAGGTCCCGGCACGGATGTCCTTTCGCAGGATGCTGTCCCTTGAGCAGGTCCAGGAGATCCTGAACCTCGGCATGCCTTCTATCTTTGCGCTCGTGAAAAGTGGTGAGTTGCGGGCGCCGCAGTTCGGTGGACGCAACGTCTGGCGCGTGCGGGAAGATGATTTGGCTGCTTACATCGATGCCGCATATGCCAAGACCGCAGAGAGCACCGCATCAGGACAGCTCCCGGAAGGCGATACTCCCATCGACAGTTAAAAGATCCAGTTTCCCACCCGACCTGCCCCAGCCCTCCCTACCTGGCGTGCAGCGCATCTGCATGTGTGCTCTGTACCGAAAGGCATCACTGTGACTCACGGTTATGCTGCACTTTTTGGGACGACATCCGGGACAGGCAGGTTACGGGGATGCCCCGGTCCAGATGTCATTTTCAGCGGTCCAGGGGCGCTGCCGCGCCGTGGGGGTCGAAAATAGGGGGCGGCCGGCCTACCGGCTGTAGCTTGACGGCGGGGACGGCTACATGATGTTAACGTCTGCTGCGGTGAACGCCGTGACTTCTTGGTGCCGTAGTTGAGCCCGTTTTTCAGCGTGGTGTGGAGGGCTCCACGGGAACCGTGGATTGTTGCTTCGAGCACGAGTGCTAGATTCCTGATTTACTCCCTGCCCTCTCCGCGGCAGTCACATGCCCATATCCCTTCAATTTCAGAAAGTGCCACGGCAATGGACATCGTCCATGAGCGGTCCGTCGGGATGGATATATCCAAACGCGACGCAAAAGTATGTATCAGAGTCCCGGGCAAGCGTCTGGGCCAGTTCACCTCGACAGTCACCACCTGGGGATCCACCACAAACCAGATCTTGGAGTTACGGCGGTTTCTGGAAAAACAGAACGTCACGGTCGTAGTGATGGAGGCGACCAGCGATTACTGGAAGCCGTTCTACTATCTGCTCGAGGAGTCCCTGCCGGTCATGCTGGTCAACGCCAGACATGCAAGGAACCTGCCCGGGCGCAAGACCGACGTTTCCGACGCGGCATGGCTGGCGCAGCTTGGCGCGCACGGGCTGTTGCGGGCCTCGTTCGTTCCGCCCGGGCCTGTCCGCGAATTGCGGGATCTGACGCGGGCCCGTGCCGTCACCGTCCAGGACTAGAACCCGGGAGCTCCACCGCCTGGAGAAGTTCCTCGAGAGCACGGGAATCAAGCTTTCGGGCATGGTCAGTGAACTCACCGGGGTATCGTCCCGGGCGATGCTCGAGGCGTTGATCCGTGGGGAACGGGATCCCCAGGTACTCGCGCAGTTTGCCCGGGCCAGCATGAGGTCGAAGATCCCGGCACTAACCGAAGCGCTCACCGGCATGTTTGACGAGCATCATGCCTTTATGGTCCGGCTGCACCTGGACCGCATCGATCAGCTTGCCCGAACTATCACCGTGCTGACGGAACAGATCGACACGGCGATGGAGCCCTTTCGTGCGGCCAGGGAAGCGCTGAGCACGATCCCTGGTGTCTCAACGCTCGTCGCTGACGTGATCATCGCCGAAACGGGTGGCGACATGAGCGTATTTCCCACGGCCGCACACTTGGCATCCTGGGCCGGTGTCTGCCCGGGATCCAACGAATCCGCCGGCCGGATCAAATCGACAAGAATCATGCCCGGCAACAAATATCTCAAGGGCGCGCTGGGCATCGCCGCGATGGCCGCGTCCCGCGGCAAAAACACTTACGTCAGCGTCAAATACAAACGGATCGCCATCCGGCGCGGACGGGTCAAAGCCATCGTCGCCATCGAACACGTCATCCTGACCGCGACCTGGCACATGCTCGCCAACGGTGAGGTTTACAAGGATCCTGGCGCGGACTTCTACCTGACGAGGGAACCTGAACAGGCCAAAGCCAAGGCCATCCGTCAGCTCAAAACCCTCGGCTACGATGTCAACCTCACACCGGCGGTTGCATAACCTGGCGTCTATTTTCGTACTAGAAGTCGTCTGCACGGAACGTCGGAAGTCCTCTGCACGCCTATCCCCGGGCCGCAAGGACAGATAGCCCCAATTGGCACCTGAAGGACAATTGGCCAGTCCTCTACGTTTTGGCCAATTGAGTCGGCGTAGGGGCCTGCCGCTGGGCGTGCGCTACGACGACCTGATCTGGGCGGTGGAGCCGGGCACTGAGACCGTCCAATGGTTCAGCCGTAGGGAAGGGTGAACGGGGAGATCTTCGCGGCTTTCCGGCGAGGAGACGCCAACCGCGCAGGAAACTGGCGTGGCGAGGTTCGGACTGCCGCCCTGTTCCGGCTCCGGGCCTTTCACCTGCAGCGGGAAGCCCGTTGGTCCGTCTGGCGCCTGTTCAGCGTCACGGACGGGGACGGGGATTGAACTCGAGGCTGCGCAGATTCAAGGATTTCATCGAGTCCTGACGAGCCGGTTCCGCAGCAGCACGCCTCCGGGTTGCCCCTGTGAGCACCAGCCGGTCGGCACGGGCCAAACCGCTGCTCAGCCAAACGGCATACGCCCGTTTGAGGTTTTGGGGCCTGCAAGACTTGGCACCTCACGACACTTTCGGGAATGCCTGCCCTATCTGTGGTGCTTTCGGGTCCGTGCCCGTATAGCCTGTGCATGGGGAGGGCCGTGCCGGCACCCCCGGACGTCCTCGGGTGTGGGGCGGCCTTGTCATCCATAGCACTGGGGCCGAAATGACAAACGAAACGCAGCCGGTGGATCACCTCGGTTCCTCCTGGGACCTCGTGGAGGCCGTGCCGGATGCTCTGCTGGTGATTGAGGGGGACGGGAGGATCACGTTCGTCAATGCCCACACCGAGCGGCTCTTCGGTTATCCGCGGAGCCAGCTGCTGGGCAGGCATTGTGAAATCCTTCTTCCGGCGCGGTTCAATGGCCACGGCGACGCCATCCGCGACCGCTTCGCCACCGACCCGGGGATGCGCAGGGCAGGAACGGACATGAAGCTGTTCGGCCGTTACCGTGACGGCACCGAGTTTGCCATCGAGATCAGCTTCGCTCCCCTCGGCGCCGGACCCGGCATGAAGATCGTCGCCTCCATCCGGGATGTGAGTGAACGCGTCCGCGTTGACGCGGAACTCCGTGAGGCCCTGTCGTTGCTCGGCGCCACCCTGGAGTCCACCGCGGACGGCATTCTGGTCGTGACGGCCGATGGGCGGATTGCCGGTTCCAACGAGCGGTTCGCCATTCTCTGGGGCATCCCGGCGGAGCTCCTGGACTCCCACGACGATGGCAGCGTGATGGCCTTTGTCCTGGATCAGCTGGTCAATCCGGACAGTTTCGTGGACAAGGTGCGTGAACTGTACGCCGATCCCGGCGCCGAAAGCCTGGACGTGCTGGACTTCCGTGACGGGCGCACTTTTGAAAGGTACTCCCGGCCCCAACTCGTCGGGGAAGAGATTGTCGGCCGCGTCTGGAGTTTCCGCGATGTGACTTCACGCCGCCGAGCGGAAGACCAGGCGCGGGAGGCTCTCGCGCAGCTCGAGGGCCTGGGCGCCATTGTAGAATCCTCAGCGGACGCCATCATTGGCAAGACGCCCGAGGGCCTTATCACCAGCTGGAACCCCGGGGCCGAACGACTGTACGGCTATGTTGCCGCCGAAATGATGGGCCGGGACGTTCGGATTCTTATCCCGGATCGTCACCGCACGGTAGAGGACGAAGTGATGGCCGCGGTCATGGACGGTGGGGTGGCCCGCAGCTTCGAGACGGAGCGGGTGCGGAAAGACGGGTCCATCGTGCCCGTGTCCTTGACTGTGTCCCCTATCCGCGGCGAACACGGGATTCGCGGGATCGCGACGATCGGGCGGGACATCACCGCTCGAAGGGCTGCAGAAGCGGAGTTATCGGCCGCCCGTGAGGCGGCGTTGGAATCGAGCCGGTTGAAGTCCGAGTTCCTGGCGACGATGAGCCATGAGATCCGGACGCCGATGAACGGCGTCATCGGTCTGACAGCGCTGCTCCTGGACACACCGTTGGATGAGACGCAGCGCAAATACGCCGAAGGAGTTCAGACGGCGGCCGGGGCCCTGCTGACCCTGATCAACGACATCCTGGATTTCTCGAAGCTTGAGGCGGGGAAAATTGATCTGGATGTCACCTCTTTTGATCCGCGGAACCTTGTAGAGGAAGTTGCCGCGCTGCTGTCCGAAGACGCGCAGGGCAAGGGTCTGGAACTCATCGCTTACTGCCGGCCGGAGGTTCCGGAGCGGCTGGCTGGTGATGCCGGCCGGATCCGGCAGATCCTGTTGAACCTGGCTTCGAACGCCGTGAAGTTCACCGCGTCAGGTGAGGTCGCCATCCGCGTGAACGTCGCGGAACAGGACGCAGGAAAGGCGGTGGTGCGGTTCGAGGTCACTGATACCGGAATCGGCATCCATGCCGCGGATCATCTGCGCCTGTTCGATTCGTTTTCCCAGGCCGATGCCTCCACCACACGCCGGTATGGCGGAACCGGGCTGGGCCTGGCGATTTGCCGGCGCCTGACCGAAGCGATGGGCGGGAAGATCGGTCTGAACAGCGCACCGGGTGCGGGCAGCACGTTCTGGTTCGCGATCCCCCTGCCCGTGGCTGAAGCCCATGCGGGGAACCCGGAGCCTTTGAATGCCCGTCTGCTGGCCGGGCTGCGGGTGCTGGTGGTGGATGACAATGCCACCAACCGGCTCGTGCTGGAATCACAGCTGACCGCGTGGGGGATGCGGCCGGATGCCGTCGCGGACGCGAGCACCGCCCTGGACCGGTCCCGGACCGCGGCCGCCACCGGGCAACCGTACGACATCGCCGTGCTGGACATGTGCATGCCGGAAATGGACGGATTGGAGCTCGCTCACGAGCTCAGCGCCGACCCCGCCCTGCAGGGTATGCGGCTCATGATGCTGACCTCCACATCCCAGGTCGCAAAGTCCGATCTGGCCGCGGCAGGCATCCGTGAATGGCTTACCAAACCCGTGCGCGGTTCAGAACTTTACGACCGGCTCATGCGCCTCATGGCCGGCACCTCATCGGCCGTGCCGTCGCCGGCAGTGGCCAGGTCTGCGCGGCTGGACGTGCCCTTCCGTGGCCGGATCCTGGTGGTAGAGGACAACGAAGTGAACCAGCTCGTCGCCCGGGGAATGGTCGCCAAACTCGGCTACGAGGCCGACGTCGTCGCCAACGGCGCCGAAGCAGTCTCAGCCACCGCCGCGCGCTCTTATGTGGCCGTACTCATGGATTGCCATATGCCGGTCATGGACGGCTTCGAGGCCACGAAGGCCATCCGGGGCAGGGGAGACCACCCGGCACGCCTGCCCATCATCGCTATGACCGCCGGGGCCCAGGACGAAGACCGTGAGCGCTGCCTCGCGGCCGGCATGGATGCCTACCTCAGCAAACCCGTGGACCTAGCCGCCCTGGACGAAGCCCTGGCGAGATGGGTGCCCCGGACCACACCCACTGCGGGACGCCCGCCAGCGGTGGACCCGGCGCGGCTGGCAACCCTGCGCGACCTTGGACCGGCAGACGGGCGCGGGCTGCTGCCCGCGGCAGCCGACGCCTTCAGGCGCGGTGTTCCTTCCAGCGTGGCTGCCCTCCAGCAGGCTGTGGATGGCGGCGGAGAAGGCCTCGAAGAAGCAGCCCACAAACTCAAAGGCGCCGCAGCCAATATCGGTGCCAGCGGCGCGGCCTCACTATGCCAGGAACTGGAGCAGCTGGGACGCGAACCCGGTGGCCAACCCGGTCCGGAGCTGCTGGCCCGGCTCCGGACCGAGCTTGCACGGGTGGATACTGCGTTGGAGTACGCCTTGGCCGCAAGACCATGAAGGTCCTTGTCGTGGACGACGACCCGGGGTCGCTTTTGGCCGCGAAGGCGGCCGTTGAACGCTCCGGGCACGAATGCCTTACAGCCGCCGACGGGTACGCCGCGTGGCGGCTCTACCAGAGCCACCGACCCAAGGTCGTGGTCACGGACCTGATGATGCCCGGACTCGACGGGCTGGGCCTCTGCCGGGCCATCCGCAGGGCCGAGAAGGACTCCTCCTACACATATCTGATCCTGCTGACCTCGCTCGGAGCCCGGGAAGATGTCCTGGCCGGCATGGACGCCGGCGCGGACGACTACGTCACCAAACCGCTGGACCCGTTCACGTTGCACACCCGCCTGATCGTGGCCCTCAGGGTGACCTCCCTGCACACCGAGCTGGCCGGCTACCGCCGGATGCTGGCCGAACAGGCCCGCACCGATCCGTTGACCGGCCTGCGCAACCGGCTAACCCTGCCCGAAGATCTCCAGCAACTGCACCGCCGCAGCGAACGGTACGGACTCGACTACTGCCTGGCCATGTGCGACGTGGACAACTTCAAGAGCTACAACGACACCTACGGCCACCAGGCAGGCGACGCGGCGCTGAAAACGGTCGCTGACGCCCTCGCCGGCCAGGTCCGACAAAGCGACGGCATCTACCGGTACGGCGGAGAGGAGTTCCTTCTCCTGCTTCCGGACCAGTCATGGTCCGGGCGAAGGCCGTGATAGAACGCTCCCGGGCGGCCGTGGAGAACCTCGGTATCGCCCACACCGGCGATCCATCCGGCGTGCTGACCATAAGTGCAGGGATATCCGCATACAGGCCCGGCCACAGGATCGGCCGTGAAGAACTCCTCGCAGAAGCCGACACGGCACTGTATGCGGCCAAGACGACAGGCAGGAACAAAGTCACTGTCTCGGATGCAGTCCACACCTAAGCATCCCAATACCGGCGACGATCGTTAGAATACCGCTCCCGCCGATGACCGGAGCCCCGGCGTGCAAGGCGCTGGATGGACTGCAGAGGTGCCAGTTTGTCAGATCCCTACAAGACCACGCGCCCGGCTCACATCCTAGGAACTGGAACGCCCGAGAATGGTCACTCGAAAAAGGGTGACACGCTGTGAATCGCAGCGATAAATGGCGTCGTTTTCGCAGCGATAAATGTCCACTCCCGGCCGCCGACTCACAGGTTGGTAGGTAGCTCCGATGCGTATGCATCGTGCAGGATGCGAGTGAACTCATGGGTATCCCCAAGCGGATGCTCGGCAATGCGCGCAATATGGATGCCCGGACTCCACGAGTTCATCACCGCGCCCGCGAATTCCTCACTTAAGTCCACTGCGCGGATCGAGCGCGTGACCTGGTCAACGTCGCGGGCGGCCAGTTGGCGCTTCAGGATTTGCATGGTGATGCCGGGTAGAACGTCAGCCTTCGGCCAGATCACCGATTGCCCGTCCCAGAACGCAATGTTCCATATTGTGGCTTCGCTGAGACACCCAGAGGCGTCGGCGAACATGGCGTCGTCGAAGCCGCGCTGATTAGCGTGGCGAAGGAATTGGGTCTTCGCCACTTCGCCTACGTGCTTGACGTGCGGAAGGTGCCGCGAGTGCGAGACGACATCAAGGGCTAGTGGCTCAGCTGACGGCGTGACCGGATTCGTGACTTTTGTGAGCACGTCAAGCTCAACGTTCCCATGAGTTCGTATGAATTCCCCGGGCCGCGAACTAACAAAGACAGTCAATGAGACGTCGGGCGGTGTGGACCTTACCGCCGACGAAAGGAGTTCACGGATCTGTTCATCTGGCAGGTGACGTCCGAAGAGCTCATCGCTCGCGTCACGCAGGCGGTCGAGGTGGAGATCAAGCCCCCGCACTGCTCGATCGCGCACCTGCATGGCGGTGAAGTGCGCGTACCCCGCGAACACCAGAGGGGCAAGGTCGTCGGTGGTGGCAGGCTTACCGTTGAAGTACGTTTTGGAGATCATGCTTACAACGTAGGAGTTGACACTAGTGACAAAGGCAAGCGCCGACGGTTTGCTCCGGGTCGGAGAGCTCTCAGCCCGTACCGGGGTCAGCGGCAGGTTGCTGCGCCACTACGAGAATCAAGGAATTCTTCCGGCGCAACGGTCCTCGGCCGGGCAGAGACTGTTCGAAAACAGCGCCATTGATCAGGTTCTGTACATACGTGAACTGCTTGATGTAGGACTGCCCATCCGTGTGATCCGTGACCTGATGGACTGCATCCACGAGCCTGGCCGCCTCGACCCCTGCGCTGTCCCCGTTCTTCTCGAGCACCTCAGCGACTATGACGCACGGATTGCCTCGCTCGTCACCACGCGGGCGTCGCTCCAGGGACTCATCGACGCCTCAGCTCCCGAACCTTTACCGGACGACCAATTGGCGTCAGACGCGTAAGACCTGAATCCGCAAGAACCCTCGCTCAAGCCCGAATTCTCTCCGCGCCCGACTCGAGGAACGTATTGATGCTTGGCCTCGCTCATGTCCATTGAGGGCAAAGGCGCGTAGATTCACCCCATGGGGACACAGGAACTCTGGGCCGACATTGTTAACTGGCTGAACATCAACGCCCCCGTAACAGCCAAAACCATCCGAGCACCCGCACCGGAACCCCGGATCCGCTCATTTGAACCGGCCGCGCCGAACGGCTGGCCCAGCGATCTGTCGACCATGTATCGCCTCTTCGACGGTGCAGAACCGTCAACGGCGGGGAACATTCTCCCGAGGTATCGCCCACTTCCCCTGGAAGAAGCTGAGAAAGAACGACAAATGATGCTCAGCATCTGGGCGCAGGTCGGGGCGGACTTCAATGCAGAATTCGAGCGGAGAAAAAGTTCCCCAATCTCCCGAAATCTCCGGGCGATCGGAGAAGCCCACAGCAGCGTTCCTGTGCCCGAACCCCATAAACCCTACGACCCAGCAGACGTTGAACTTGATGAAGCCGGTACCCGCGCCTGGATGTTCATCTCCTCGTTCCTGCCGATCGCAGACAACAACAAGGCCGGCGACTACCTGTTCGTCGATCTCAGGTCCGGGCGGCAACACGGCTGCGTCAGCGAGTATTTCAAGGACGAGGCCGATTGGCGCCCCGCCATCTGGCCATCCGTTGAAGAACTCCTGGACGAAACGCTGACGAGCCTGCGAACAGGACGACCAGTGTTCTTCACTAGGCCTTCGGTGACAGACGGCAGTTTGAATTGGAAACTAGTCCGGGAACGGTATCCCAGCAAACAGGGAGCCCCCGAACGCCCGGCCCGCGACAGGGCACCCAGATCCCGACTCGTAGTCAGGAAAATGAACGAGTCAATAGCGACCGTTTCGACGCCTCCCTTTGTTGCATTCGGAGTGCCTCGCGGACAGCCGCTGGAGTTAGGGTTCGGGCGTCCCTTTGGGGAACGGCGGATTCAGGCGGTCCCCCACCGGGGCAAGAGACGTCCAAAATTTCCGGATAGCGAACACCGCGTCTCGACCGCGAAACAGGACCTCGACCGGCAGATCGAAGCATTGCGCAGCGAAGGCATCCCTGCCCGGCACATTGACGTGGACAAGAAATCCGGATCCACCACAAACCGGCCCGGACTTCATGAAGCACTCGACCAGGCCCGCGAGGGGGACGTGATCGTGGTGCACACTCTGGATCGACTGGGCCGCACCGTCCGCGACACCCTGAACCTGATCCACGACCTGGCCGGTCGGGGCGTCGGAGTCCGGAACTTGGCTGACCCGATCCGGGTTGATTCCGCCAACCCGGAGGATCCCATGTCACAGCTGGCAGTTGTGATGCTCGCGCTCTTCGGCCAAATGGAACGAACGTACGCGATCGAACGCGCAGCCCACGCGCGTGCCGTTGCTGCTGCTAAGGGCAAAAGGATCGGCCGGCCCAGCGTGGTCGATCCAGCGAAACTCGCCTACGCAGTACACCTTCGCGACAATGAGGACCGGTCCATCTCCGAGATCGTCAAAGCCACCGGTATCACCCGCTCCAGCCTCTACCGTTACCTGCCGCCCCGATCACCGGAGACACTGACCGCCGAGAACCAGCAGCACGCCTAAAGCCCCTAACGTCGGCGGCGGTTCGTGCAGGCGACTTCAGACAGACTGACGGTTGGTGCACGCGACTTCGAACGCTTCCGTGTCAGGAGTCGTCTGCACAAACCCCGTAATTCCGCGGAATCCAGTGCAGACGACTTCTGAAACTGACACCAGATCGGGAGAGTGTCCCACTTAAGGGTGTTCCGGTTTGAAGGAAGTGGGACACCCAATCCACCCTGGGCTTGTCGTGTCACGGGGACGGTTCGACGACAGCCAGGCATGGCATTACATGGTCGGCATGTTGTAGTGGTCCGCGATCAGTTCCACTGTGCGTGCTTGTGCAGGGCGGGAGTGCCCTTGGACGACCAGCATTACTTCGTCGACACGCGTTTGGTCATGAAGCTCTTCCAGCCCGTTTGCCACTTCTGCTGCCGTTCCGTGAAGCGAACGGTCGGTGTATTCCTCAAGGACCTCCCTCTCGTGGACGTTGGCCTGAAAGGCTTCGACCTCTGCAGGAGGAAGGAGTGAAAAGGTTTTGCGTTGGAACATTCTCAGCATTGCCATAGCCGACGTTGCGGACTGGCGCCGCGCCTCAACTGGATCTTCATCAGCAACCGCTCCTACGCTGACTAGGCTGTACGGCTCGTCCAGGAACTGGGACGGGCGGAAGTCCCGGTAGATCCGCATGGCATTGAGGACATCGGCACTGCCGAACTGCAGCGCAAACGCGTACGGTCGACCGAGCCGTGCAGCCAGGTGCGCCGAGTAGACAGAGGATCCCAAAATCCAGATATCAGCGCTGGACTTGGCTTGCGGAACCCGGTTCTGCTCCGCCTGCCAAGGGCCCGGCACGGCAGGGACATCCCGGTAGGGATGATCTTGTGGGAAGTCGTTTCCAAGAAACCCGAGCAGTTCCCTGATTTGCTCGGGAAAGTCATCGTTTGCCGCATGATGACGCCGTAGTGCCGACGCGGTTGCTCCGTCGGTGCCAGGGGCCCGGCCCAGGCCGAGATCGATCCTTCCCGGGGCCAGCGCGTTGAGCATGCCGATCTGTTCGGCGATCACCAGGGGAACATGGTTGGGCAGCATGATTCCGCCCGCGCCAAGCCTGATGTGTTCGGTCTCGCCGATAAGCCGGGCCACCATGAGCTGAGGTGACGGTATGGAGGCGCCGGGCATCGCATGATGCTCGGACATCCAGAACCGCTGGTACCCGCGTTGGTCGGCCAGCTGCGCAAGTGCAATGACGTCGTCGAAGACTTCCCGGGCCGAACAGCCGACCCCCGTGAGCGCATTGTCGAGCACCGACAGGACGAAAGGGGCGGTGCCGGAAGGACGTGAACGAATCATGGAACCGCCTCATCTATCACGGTATCGGGATGACTTTGACGTGATAATCCACGTTAGTTCGCTATCACGTTAAATTGCAAATGATACCGTGAGTACATGACGAAGGTCCCACTTCCCACCGCTCCTGGAACCGCCGAGCACCTGTGCCTGGCACTGGCCAACAGCGTCGTTACGCTCCCGGGCGGGCAGCTGGCCGATGAACTCGACAATCCTGAAAGTGCCACTGCTTGGCTCATTAGGCATGACCTCGTGCCCGACGGCACCGGACTGCTGGCGTACTGCCAGCTTCAGCTCACCGACCTGAGAGGGCATCTGCGTGCGGTGCTGGCGTCACACACCGAGGGCCTCGCACCTGGTCTTGAGTCCCTGGAAGGGGTCAATCAGGCCCTGACCGCGGTGCCTACCGCCGCCCCGCTGCGATATGAGCCCGATGAAGGACTGCGCCGGGTTGCGAGCCATCCTTTGACACAACTCGTCGCCCACGCGATGGCGCAGATCGCGGAGGACGCGGCTGCGTTATTGACAGGACCCGACGCGCATCGCATCGCGCAATGCGCGGCCGAACCATGCGACCGGTTTATGGTCCGAACACATGCAAGGCGGCACTGGTGCTCCACTCGATGCGGTGCCAGGCAGCGGGCCAATCGCGCCTACGCGCGCAAACGGGACACGACTCCTGCACGCTGACTGTGGCGGTTATACCTAGTCTCAACGTTGCGGTTTGCTGGGCAGGCGGTTGGGTCTGACATGAATCAGCGTCCGGGTCCGGGGCTGAGCTGTGCGTCGAAGTGGCGTCTGTATTCGGTGGGCGTGGTGGAGAAGGCTTTTGCGAAGTTCTGTCGGAGGGTTACAGCGCTGCCAAAGCCGCAGTCGGCTGGTCTATGGAAAGGTCCGTGGTTTCCAGCAGCCGCCGGGCAGCGTCGAGCCGTCGCGTGCGTATCCAGGAGGAAGGTGTTGTCCCTGTTGTTGCCCGGAAGGCGCGGATGAAGGTTCGGCGACTCATGTGCGCCTGGGTGGCTAGGCGTTCGATATTGAGAGGTTCACCCAGGCGGCCCAGAGACCATTCGAGCAGGCGTGCCATCGGGTCCTCGGAGGAACGCGGCGGAAGGGGGTGTTCGATGTACTGCGCCTGTCCGCCCTCGGTAGCAAGTACAGCCGCTGCCTTCGCCCTCTCGGGATTGATCTTTCATTTTTCAGGAAGCCCTCCGACCGTAGACGGATTCTTCTACCCTGAAGGATTCGTGGGTGCTGTCAATGGCATCGCGACCGGTCTTCTGGTCGGTGGTGCGCAGTGGTTGATGCTCCGTACGGTGCATCTGGGGTCATGGAGGTGGCTGGTCGGTACGGCACCGGCATTGTGGTTTGCCCACGTCATCGGCGATGTGATTTCCGACCGGTATGCCATGGCCCTTCTTGCGTTGGGTGGCGGGCTCCTCCTCGGGGCGCTGCAGTGGTGGGCCATGCGCTGGACATCCAGGACCGGGGCTATATGGACCGCCGCGTCCACCATCGCGTGGGCGGCAGGCATCTGGATCGGAAACCTGGGCGGAACCGCGGAGGACTAGCGTGTCGCACACCTGATCCTCGCCAGCGCCGTCGGGATACTGCTGGGAATCACCACAGGAGTCCTGTGGATGCTAAACGCCGTCATGGAGAAGAGACCTGCGAAGTCCTTGGCAACTTAGATGACATCGGCGGCTCACCGTAACCCCGGTCGGCGTACTCCAACGGACCTGCAGCGGTGGCTATCGTCGTGCGGCGGTGCGTGAGGCAGGCCTGAAAATCTTCAGGCTTCAGGGGAGTTGGCATGATCCTGCTCATTACGCCTGAGAATGGTTTTCGAGGAGCTCGGCCAGGGTTTCCAGGTTGGCCCGGACCGTCCGTGCTCGGGCTCGTTGGATGACCGAATCGGCCATCTTGCCGAACACGCCGCCCAGGCCCGATTCGGCTTCGAGCCGATAGGTCAGATGTGTCCCGCCATCCACGGGTTCCCGCGAGGCGCCCACTGTGAACTTAGCGGTCCTTCGACACCTGTATTGACAATGCGCCTGGGAGGATCGAATTCTGTGCCCTCCGTAGCCCACTGAATGCGTCGCCCCAGGATCTTACTGGTGCCGCGTGTGCGGGATCCGATCCCGGGCAGGCCATCACCCTCCTGTTCGGCTTCGATGACGGAGCTGTCCCAAACTGCGAAGTTTGCGGGGTCGGCCATGAAGTCGAAAACTTCGGCAGGGGACCTGCGGATGAACACAGTCTCTTCAATAACAGGCACGATCTTCCTTTCTGGAGTCCTGACATAAGGTGCCGGGACGTTGACTTGTCTCGAGGGTGTTGTCTTTCGGGCTGGCCGCCGCTTAGCTTTATCCGTCTCGGGCGGGATTTCGGATCAGCTGAAGCGGAAGTTCGCCTGGTAGCTGGCGCCATCGGCCAGCTTGAAGGTCAGGTGCCGGCAGGTGTTCTTCCAGGCCTTGTTGGTTTTCCAGTTGTATGCGTACCGGTCGGTTGGAGCGTCATACGACAACGCGTTCGCCCCGGGCGACACAGCCGTCTCCTCGATAAGGTCTACCGGAGCGGAGAGGTCACAGTTGATCTGTGCTGATGTTGGAGAGCCTGCGGCCAGGATGTTCAGGCCACGGTCCCCGCCGAGGGAGAACCTGACAGGAACCACACCTCCGGCTTTGGTGGCATTGAGTGTCGGCAGCGGGTCAACGGACCCGACGAAATTGCTGAATGGCCAGACGACCTTGTATGAGATTGTCCGGGTTACTGTGTTTCCGGCGTTGTCGGTTGCGGTGACGGTGAAGGTTTTTTCACCGACCGCGGATGTGTCGAGTGCCGCGCCGTTGTCTGCCGTGCCGGTGCAGGAGGCCAGTCCTGAACCACCGCCTTCATCTGC
The DNA here is from genome assembly GCF_054510915.1 of Pseudarthrobacter arbutini. NCBI lineage: Bacteria > Bacillati > Actinomycetota > Actinomycetes > Micrococcales > Micrococcaceae > Pseudarthrobacter > Pseudarthrobacter arbutini. Next base: position 15,172 of record NZ_JBTNDQ010000028.1, read on the forward strand.
GCACGTGTAGGCGGCTGTGAGAGGACTGCCCAGTACTGTTTCGCTTCCCTCCGCGGGAAACTCAATCTCCACGATAGGGGCGAGGGAATCGGTCCGCGCTTGCCAGGAAGACACTTCCCAGTCCTGCGAGCCGGCTGGCGGTTCGGGCAGGGCAGACAGTATCGTCCCGTCCAGAGACGCCAAATAATTGCGGCCTGTGCCGCTGGCGAATGAGTTGATCACCAACCTGTCGCCCCGGGGGGAGGGCTGCCACCCGTTCGTCTGCGAGTCGATCACATCTTGCAAGAGGATGCCGTCCACACTTACTCGGGTGTGATGGAGAGTCTCCCCGTTCCGGTACTCCCACTCCAGCTTTTCGCCATCGGGATGCCAGTGCGGTTGACCCGGGTGTGGGTATGGGCCGGTGGTGATGATCTCGGACAACGCCACCGGGTTGGAGCCGTCTGCCTCGGCGCGCATCAGGATGATGCTGCCGGAGTAGGGGTTGGAGATCCGTCCTGTTACTTGAACCCAGGCCAGGTGCCTGCCGTCAGGGGAGTACTCCGGGAGGAAGTCATGGTCGACACCGGTGACGACTGCTGTCTTGGTCCCTGTGGCGACGTCGAATGCGTATATGTCGCCGCCCTGCGCCGCCGCGACGCGGGTGCCATCGGCAGACCAGGTCAGGCCACCCTGGCCATCGTCGATGTCCTCGGAGGATATGAGTCTTCTTGCGGATCCGTCGGCATTCATTACCCCGACCCTGACTCTGTCCGAGAAGTCGCGGAAGGCAAGTTGCAGCCCATCCGGCGACCAGGTGGGGTTGAATGTCTGGCCGCCTTCAGTGAGCCTAACCGCGTCTGTCCCATCAGCGTTCATAGTCCAGATCTCCCGGGGAGGCTCTCGATCAAAAGCATCATATGCGCGGACGAAGGCCAGTCGTCCATCGTCGCCTCGGAAAGTCGCTGAAGCCGGCGGTGCGACCAGAGCCGATATTGCTAGGGAGACAGAGACCACAATGGTATTGAGAACTACATTCCCTCTGCGGCCTTTGGGCCGTCTGAAATTGGGCATGGAACACCTCACTCACTAATCGACGGGTGAACTCCCCCAGTCCGTTCATGGATTCCTGACGGACTCTCGTGGCAAATGTACGCCTAAACCGTTCTCCGGAGAATAGGCGGGAGCATCCTTATTCCAAGACAATCCTCCCCTTGAAGTCTCCACAAGGACCTCCTCACAAATCGAGTGCGGAGACCTACTTATGAGGCACGTATGCCCTTTGCGGCGCAAGGTCCACCACTGGGTGGCCCTGCTGTTCGTGGCCTCGCTCTGCGTGCACATGCTGCGCGTGTTCTTAATGGGTGCCCGATGCACGCCACTTGAGGAAGCTGAGCAGGTCCGATGATCGGGACTTGGGCTTGGCGGAGCGCTGCGAGATCGGCTGCGGGATCCATCACTCGCCCCTGAGGCGGCGGAGGGCGTCCACCCGGTTGTTGCTCCCGAGCTTGGTGTAGGCGTGCTCGATGTGCTTCGCGACGGTCCGGGGACTGCACCCGAGCAGGCGTCCGATCCCGGTCGCCTTGAGGCCCTGCCCGAGCAAGCGCATGACCTGCTGTTCGCGCGCGGTCAGGGAATAGGCCTCTGCGTTCGCTGTCTCCGCTACCTTGTGTGCGTTGCCCCCCGCGTATGCAGAATCGAGCAGTTGCAGGATCGGCTGGATCTGCTGGGCGAGCGAGGCGTCGTTGTCGCTGAAGTCATGGTTCCAGCGGTTCATGGTCCAGCAGTGGAAGTAGTCGACGCGGCATCCGGCCGTGAAAAGCACGAGCTGCCGATTCACGCCTACGATGGAGAGTGCTTCTTGGAAGGCGCGGGTTCTGTACAGCTCGAGGTCAGAGACCAGGTCGCTCAGGCGGCGGGGACGCCAGTCTCCGCCCACGCCGTCGGTTTGGACGCTGGCGGCGAACGGATGCTCGTCGTACATATCGAGCATCATCTTTTGCACATTGGCGCCGGAGTAGTGAGGGTAGGCCACTACCTCCGCCGTGCCTGCTCGGGCGTCCAGGGAACTCCAGGCTGCGTGGTCTGACGGGAAGAGCTTCAGAAGGAATTGGCTGGCGGCGTCCAGATAGGCGTCACGGTCCCCGAGGTGGTTCAGTTGCGCTGCGAAGTCGGCTGCAGGGTCCATGGCTCCCCTTTGGGGCGGGCGGGCTGCGGAAAGGTTAGGGCCGGCTGACCCCCACCTATTTGTACAAGAAGATTAGGACTGGCCGCCTATACGTACAAGTGCGTATTTACTGATTCTCGAACAGAGCGGGACGATGTAGCTGAAATCAATCGAGCCGCTGCCGCCAAATCAGGGAAAGGAGAGTGGTCCGTGATTCCCGGCTCACCCTTCACATGCAAGGCCGTCCTGTAACCAGCGCGCGCCTGGTCCGGCAATGACCGGAATTCCTCCAGTTCCCGGTCCCTTCCACTGAATCGCAGCGGCACCATCGGCCGGCCCATGGGAAGAGAGTATGGCACCAGGATGCGGACGAGGTCACGGGGCTGGGCTCTTGTAGTCATTTAAGTACCAGCAAGGATACTGCTGCTGCCCTAGCCGACAGAGTCTGAACGCACCGATACATCCCTATCCAAAGAACCAGGTGAACAACATGATGAATCGAACCAAGGGTCTGATCCTCACAGCTGCCGCAGCTGTCGGCCTGGCAACGTTCACTGCAGCACCAGCCTTGGCCGGGTATGTCCTGAGCAATCATTGTGAACCTGAACTTGAGCCTTAGATCCATCCATTCTGAAACGAGGTGAACATCATGAAGCGAACCAAGCGCCTGATCCTCGCAGCTGCGGCTGCCGTAGGTTTGGCAGTCGCAGCAGCGTCCCCGGCCATGGCAGGAATTGCCCTGACCAATCATTCCGAGCCCGTTGTAGGCTGACATGCCTTTCGGCAGGATGAGGGCCAGGCGATTGCACCGTCTGGCCCTCAATTCCCTGGCTTCGGGCGACATGCAGCGAGCCGGGCTCTTGGCCGAACAGGCCCTGCGGCGGCTCCCAACTAATGACCCAACCCTTGGACACGTGATCGAAAGGGTCACAATGATCCTCACCCTCGCCTCAGTTGCCGACGAGTCACGACACCTCAGAGAAGCCGCTGATTGGCTGACCGAAGCTGCCACAGTCCTCGAAGACTTTCCGAATTCCGCGATACGGGATACCTGGCTGGCAGAGGTTCTCACACGACTCGGGGATAGCTTGCGCCAGGCCGGACACCATGGAGAGGCCCTGGAAGCTCTGCGTCATGCCTGCGCTCTCGCCGAGCAGAACGGTACCGAGCCGCTACGCACCGCAGGGGCCCACAACGCATTGGGGATACTTGCGAAAACCACGGGAGACTACCCACGAGCGGTCCATCATTACGCCCAGGCACGACTACTGATTGAGACCACGCTGGGTACGGATGCACCTGAATTGGCGAGTTTGCATCACAACCTCGCCGGCCTGTTGCACATCCAGGGCCTGTACCTCAAAGCGGAACCTGAGATCCGTACCGCACTGGAGCTTCGCCGAGGTGGCCGGCTTCCCGACAGGGCCGGAATCGCGGCCGACCTGTCAGTTCTTGGCGCAGTCCTGGCCGGCCAGGGCCGGTTTGAGGAAGCCAAGCAGTCTCTGGAAACGGCCCTTGGAATGTGGGAGTCCCTTTACGGCCCGCAGCACTACGAGGTAGCAGTCCAGCTCCATAACCTGGCAAGCATCCATCAGGAGGCCGGTGACTTAGACGCCGCCAATGTCTACTTCGTCCGGGCCCTGGATATTAAGGAGCGTACGCTCGGCGGAAGCCACGTCGAGATAGGTGAGGTGCTTTGTAACTTCGCCTCACTGCGGTGCGAGCAAGGCTTCACGGCGGAAGGCCTAATGCTCTACGCCAAGGCCTTGGCCATTTTTGAGGCCTGTTTTGGCCCCGATCATCCGAAGACGCAGATGTGCGCGGGGAGGCGAAGTCGTGCCGCAATGGCTATTTCCAAGTGAAACTACAATCTAAAGGACTTGTTGAAAATGAGAATCAAGCGAGCGAGAGCTCCTAATGATTGGGCGAGTGTCGTGAATTCCTCGCCTGGGCAGAAGTGAAACTGGACTTCAGGAGCGCGGGAAGATCATCAGCGATAGGTGCTTACGCAATCGTATTGACAAAACCTAGCGGTCGGGCCAATCTCAGAAGCACTAGATTCATGCCGTTGCTGGCGTGAATTCTCAAATGCCTGAATATACATCGGATCATCTCACGGTTGGCGCTGGGACGCCCGCGACTTGGCCGAACAAAAGTAGGACGCCATGTCTGTGCGCACTCTCCAAAATCGCTATATACCGCATCGCCTTGGCGCGGAATCCGTCAGGCGCTGGGCGTCAATGAACTTGGACATCATGCTGAATCTCGCGTTGCAGGTTCATTGTGAGGCAGACCACCTCATCGAATTTCTCGTCGGTTCGCCCGAGTTCGGGAAATTCCGGCGAACCGACGGTTCCTTGGGGGGCCGATAGTCTCGTCCCGCCGGGAGAACATAGTGCCGGTTGCATCGAAATTAGAGGAATTCACACAAGGAAGAGGAAGGCGAAAGCCAAGGACGGGAGCAGCAGACCCTTCTTCCGGTCGCAGCTCGAACTCTGCGGCGAAGCCCGGAGCAATCGAAAGGAAAAGAATCATGAAAAAGCCATCGCCGCGGGAATCTGAGGTCATGCCCGCTGCATCAGGGGCAAATCTAAACACTGTTCGAGGGATTACTATTTCTGCAGGGACCGGAGGGCTTCTGCTGGTCGCCTATGCAATCCTTATGAACGTGAAACCGCGGGGCTGTATCGCCGATGAGTGTGTCGGTCAAAGTTACCGCGCAGCGGGGCCATTGGAGTCAGCCCTGGCCCTAGCGGCCATCGGGCTGATGATTGCGACGGCGTTGGGTCTCTACCAGATGCACCGCTTCGAGGGCCGGGGAGCGCGAATAGTGCGGATAGCCTCCCTCATCGCTGCAGCCTCACTGTTGGTTGGGATTCTAGGGCTCGTGATCAACAACGTCTTCTTCAATTCAGGGCTGGTGTACTTCCTAGTTGCTTTCCCCAGCATTCTCTTGGCCATGTTGGCCTTCGCGGTCACTGGCGCAGGACTGATGAGGTCCCGGGTTATGCCTCCATGGGCAGGAGCAATGTTGATCCTGACATCTCTACTGCTGCTCGTCCACAACGATCAGAACGAGCTGATTCTCCTCGTCATTCCCTTCGGAGTGACCTGGATGGTCCTGGGCGGCTTGCTGTGGTCGACGACCGCATCCTCCAGCAGCAGATGGCACGCCCGTATTCAGCATGTGTGAGGGCCCATTACGGGAAGCCTCAACGCGAGCCGGCACCAAGTTCCGGCCCTTGCCATCAACCACTGAACTCAATTGAAAGGAAGAGTCATGGAACAGCCAACGGCGCATGGACGAGGAAATACGCCGGACGCATCCGGGGCAGCAAATCCAGGCACTGTTCGCGGAATTGCTATTTGCGCAGGTCTGGGCGGACTTTTTCTGGTCGCCTACTCAATCATCATGGCACTGAAACCTGCCGGCGTGGTCAGTTACCTCGAAGCCGGACCACCCCTGATGTTTGCGGCACTGGGCCTCATAATTGCCACGGCAGTTGGTCTCTTCCGGATGTACCGTTTTGAAGGCAGGGAGCGAGAGTCGTGCGGATAGCAACCCTGATCGCCGCAGCCTCGTGGCTGATTGCGGTTTTGGGAGTTGTGGTCACGGCGGTTTTCTTCCAAGGAGACTCATCGCTGGTCTACGTCCTGGCCGTTTTCCCCGGGCTTCTCGTGGGCATGCTGTCCTTCGCAGTCGCGGGCGCAGGACTGATGTGGTCCCGGGTGCTGCCTGCCTGGTCAGGTGCGCTGGTGGTCCTGACATCACTGTTGCTGTTTGGCTTCAACGCTGAGGACGATCGCATTCTCTTTGTCATTCCCTTCGGGCTGACGTGGATGGTCCTGGGCGGCCTCCTGTTGTCTGCGGCGCGTCATCACCCAACACAAGACGGCACGCCCGTCCGTACTCAGCATGCATAACACGCGTTGCGGAATTACGAAGGACTGACTGTCATCCCCTGAACCAAATTTTTCCGACCCTAATCATCTGGAGAATTGAAAGGACTTGTCATGAATATCAACAAGGTTATCGGACTGGCAGTACCCGCAGCGGCAGCCTCAGCGCTACTGCTCCTCGGAACAGCGGTGCCGTCACAAGCCGACCACACCCACGTCAAAGTCGTGGGCAGCGGTGAATGCATCGTTCTCGCCGAAGGCTCGGGCGAGTCCCATGTGGACCTCCCCACCGCAGTATTCGCGGGCAATCCCAACGTAGACATCGTTGAGGCCGACGGGCTGACACATCCGCTGCACCTTCTTGTGCACCGGGGAGTGCCCGGAGACAACCTGTCGCTGTACGTGCTCGGCAGCCCGGCAGCCTTGGCGGCATGCCCTGGCGAGTTCGTCAACCGGTAGGAGCGACAGGGCAGAAACCTGAGTTTGAATACGAGGCCGGCCCCGCACGGGCCGACCCGGGCTCCTATCTTCTGATCACCCCGGCCTCAAAGGACGTCCATTGACTGAAGTCATCGTCGTGGCATCCGCGCTGCTTTTCCTTGCCGGGACGTGGCTTATCGTCATCTGGGGCGACAAGACCATTCAGCCGCCGGTCAATGACGGGGCATACCCGAACCACCGCGCGGCCCGGTCTGCTGCAGTTCGCCGATACTTCTGGTGGGCCAATCTTGGCTGCTTTGCGGCTTTGATCTCCGGGCTGCTCATGGCATGGCCCGGTGGCCGTTTAGTGATGCGTATTCTGGCGGAAACTTCCCCGGACTCGGCGCAAGGCCGCATTACGGACGCTCAAGCCACTGTCGGACTTGTAACCCCTGACGGGACCTTGGCGTTACTGCTATTCGCCGGCATGCCGACCGGATTCGTGGCAGCGCTGATTTACCTGGTCATCTACCGCTGGCTCCCCTCGGGAAGACTGTCCGGGCCGCTGGCAGGACTCCTGGGGCTCATCGTGTTCGGTGCCGGTGTTGAACCCTTCAGACCCGACAACGTCGACTTCACTCTTATTCGCCCTGGCTGTCTGTCGGTACTGCTGTTCACCGTCCTTGCGGTGCTGCAGGGGGCAATCGTGGCAGCCGCGGCGGGCTGGTACAGCCAACGGCTTCCCCTGCCCTCGCGCCGGGCCGTCCCGGCATACTTGCCACTTCTGACGGCTGTTCTGACGACTGTGGTTTTTCCGCCCGCTGCGGTCCTCATCCTGGTCGGTGTGCTCCTAGTCATGGCGTGGCCGGGGGTGGCGACTGGCCGACATCACGGGCGGGTTTCTCGCACGTACGTTTGGCCCGGCAGAGCGCTCCTTGGGCTGGCTGTGCTCCTGGCCCTGCCGGCGTTCATCACTTCGGTAGTTTTCATCGTGTCTGTTTAAGCGTGAGTCGCATGGCAATATCCGGTCCGCGGCGTCAGAGGACCTCGAGGATGACACTTTTTAGCTGTACACCCCCACGATCCAGCGCCACGCTCTCCCGGGCTGCCTGAACGGAACCTTCAATGAAAGCTTCAACTGGAAACCTCGCTAACAAGATGCTTGGCCACGGCCCTGGCGTCCTCTGGGCGATGTTTGTCGGAGCCGTGCTGTGGGTCGTCCTCGGATACTTCCGGTTCCTGACTCCCTTGGGGTTGGACGTCACATTCCGGGACGACCTTGGGTACTCCCAGATCCTCAGAACTGAATTGTTCCTGCTGTACAACCTGCCTGGTGTTCTGGCGCTTCTGTTGACCTCCTGGGCCGCCCTTTCGTACCTGACCACCCTTCGCACCGCACGCACCGGGCTGAAGCGCGCGGCGCAGGTATTTGCGCTGCTGGCGTCTCTTTTGGGCCTCGTCGCGGCTGCGGGTCAGATAATTCAATTCGATCCCCTGACAACGGGCGGTCTCCGCCTTGGTGCACCAATCCTTGGCTTGGCCCTGTTCCTGGCCGGACTGAGCGTGGGAAGAGACAGCAATAGGCAAGAAGGACATCAGCGATTACTAGTGCTCGAACTGATACTGCTGGGCGTCATCGGGATGGCCACACTTCCTGTGGGGACGATAATTTACGCCTTGGCGCTGCTGCCCCACGTATTTGGGACCGGCCTATACGCCCTGTTCGGTGCAGGCTGGATCATTCTTGGCTTCAGTCTCCGCAACGAGAGAGCCGCCTACGCCTGAATGTCGTTGAATCGCGATCAGGAGTCAGTCCCGCATCGTTCAACGACTTCAATGTTGTGTTCACCGAAGACTCGGCGTCAACGCAGGCGTTGCCTCAAGATCCGAGATGCTTCCTTGTGGGCTGGCGGCCTGCGGAAACTTTCCAACGCCAGTTCAGTAGCAGCGACAGTGGCAAGAAGCCGACGAGTGCGTGGTACAGGAGATGCCATCGGCCTGGAAGATCCCAGCCTTCCGGCGCGTGCTCGCAGAATCCTGGAGCTTCAGCTCCCCACAGATTTGCCGGTACGCAGGGGCTGAGTAGGTGAGGTAGTGCCTCGCCTCCTATGAAAACGACAAGGGGGCCTGCAGCTGCCAGGGCGCCAAGTATCAGGCCGCGCCGATTCCGCGTCCGTGGAGTGGCCAAGGTAAGCAGGAAGGCAAGGGCGCCGAGGAGTGCCGCGGTGCCAAGAAGTGCCATTGGAATCACTACGGGCATGTCTTCAAGGGTTAGGGGTCCGTCAGCGCCGCCAAAACATGGTGGACTCGGGCAGGGGTTTGGCGCAGGAACTTCGCGTTCGGGGGCTGGGCTCCAGATCACGGCCGAAATGATGCCGCCCATGACCGCCATGACAGCAGCCAGCAAGACGATGATGATTGTCCAACGTGCCAAGCGTTCTATGCGCATGCATTAGATTAGTTCCCGATTGCAAACTAGCGGTAGCACGCGGAGTTTCCAGCCGACGTGAATCGTCAGTGACTGCACTGAAAATCGGATACGCGCGCGTTTCCACCAACCGCCAGGACCTCACCGCACAACGGGAAGGCCTCACTGCCCTCGGTGTCGCCCTTGAAAACGTCCATGTTGACCACGGACTTACCGGCACCAACAGGACCCGGCCGGGACTCCTCGAAGCGCTGGCCGCTGTGCGTTCCGGTGACACTCTTGTCGTCACCAAACTCGACCGCCTGGCGCGATCTCTTCCAGACGCCCGTGATATCGCCTTGGCGGATCGATCTACGATCCCGACGATCCCGTCGGCCGGCTGCTGTTCAACGTCCTCGGCATGGTCGCAGAGTTCGAGGCCGATCTGATTCGAATGAGAACCCGCGAAGGCATGGCAGTCGCCAAAGCCAAAGGCAAACTACGCGGAAAACAACCCAAACTCACGGCCGCCAAACGCCGCCACCTGCTCGCCGTCCACGCTGCCGGCACGCACACCCAGACCGAACTGGCAGAACTCTTCGACGTCTCTCGCGCAACCGTCTACCGAGAACTCCAACGCCCACAACCAGTCCAACTCTGACCGAAGGCGACGGCGGCCGCCCCTGCTGCGCGACCGCCGTCGAACCCTAAATGACGGAAGCCTATCGAGCGCAACTGACAGACGATCGATTGAACGCCAGGGCCTCATCGGCGTTTCATTTCAGAAAGCAGACGTACCATTGGGCATGGCTCGTTTCGGGATGAAGATGGCATGCACGTTCCTGGCACTTCTTGGACTATTGGTCACAGGAATGGCTCCGCTGGCAGCGGCTCCGCCACCCCGAAATACGGACCTGGTGGGCAACGACGTTTCCTGGCCCCAGTGCGGTAAGATCCTTCCCAGCGGGCAAGCATTCGCGATCGTGGGCGTGACCGGCGGACTGGCCAACAACACCAACCCTTGCCTCTCTGAGCAACTCGCTTGGGCCGCTCGCTCTACCGGGGGAACTGCGCAGCCCAAGGTTGCTTTATACGTGAACACTGCCAACCCAGGACATGCGGGCTCTTGGTGGCCGTCGTCCAACATCTACCCCAACGTGGAGGTTGCCAATCCCTATGGGACATGCGAAGGCGAAGTCGACCTCGCCTGCTCATACATGTACGGCTACGCGAAGGCTTATGACGACGCTACTATCCGAGGCGTGGCGAGCCCCGGCAAGTATTTCTGGTGGCTGGATGTGGAGACGGGCAATAGCTGGCAGACCGGTACCGACCTGAACCGGGCGGACCTTGAAGGGATGGTCGCCTACTTCAAGAGCATCACTGCCGGAGTTGCGGGCGCCGGTGTCGGGATCTACTCGACGGGCTATCAGTGGGGAACCATCGCCGGGACCGTGCCATCCAGTAGCCCCCTCACGGGGCTGCCAAGCTGGCTTGCAGGTGCCAAGACCCTGCGGGGAGCGAAGTCGAATTGTTCTTTGCCCGGTCTGACGCCCGGCAGCCCGGTATCAGTGACGCAGTATGTGTCGGCCGGACTCGATTACGACTACTCCTGCCCGTAGGCAGCGCCCCTTCATCCCAAACACCCCAACGCATTCGTCACTACCGCCAATGTGGGCCGCACCCTCGACCCCGACGACTTCACCGACGCCCAAGCCAAAGCCGCCATCGAACGCATAACCCGCAGGGTGCCTACCGCCATCAGGCCAAGACTTCAACCTCATTGGAAGCAGACCCGAGGGCAGTGCGAGCACGTCGGCCGAAGAGCGGTGCTTGTTCATGTTGTCCAAGCCGTGGATCAGGGCAAGGGTCCGGAGGGCTCGCGGACGGCAAGAGACTATAGCGAAAACTGCGACGGTCTCTTACGGCGTTGATTAGCCGATCCTTCCTACGGTTCGTCGCCTCAATCTGCATAGGTGAAACTCACCCCTGCACTGAACTATGTCTGGAGCCAACTGCAGCCTGGTCCTGGGTGCACTGCTGATCGCTGCACGCAGCCTCCGCCTGCCCCGCCTGCCCCGGCTGCCCGCGGCAGGACTGGCGCTGACCGGCCTGGCAATGTTTGTGGTGCTCGTGGGCCCGGACGCCAGCGTCCTGCGCGCCGCGCTGATGGGTTCA
>NZ_JBTNDQ010000029.1:0-26075 GCF_054510915.1 Pseudarthrobacter arbutini
GATAGGTCTTCCCGGGGACGGCGTTGTCCATGATGTCTTCCTCCGACTTGTAGAGCACTGTGAGATAATTCACTTTGTAAACACCAGTCTGTGGTGGCAGAACCACGACCCGGTGTCCCAATTTGGAACACTTCCGATCCACCCGAAAAGTCGCGATTCATACTCATTCGGCAATAAACCCGACGGCCTTCGGACGGCATACGACATGGCAAAGGGGCAGTATGTCCGACCCGGTGCGCGAAGCTCGCGAGCAGTTGATTCGCGTTGGCCTAAGTGGAAAGTACGGGTCCAGCGACGCCGTCCCGGATGTGATTGTCCGAAGCTGGCGCCGATCGATCAGCAGCGCAGTAAAAAGCTCCGTCACGTCTCAGCGGTATCAGGACGTCGACACAGACTCACTGCTGTGTCGGGCTGCAGTGCCCGTCCTCGACCGGTGGCAGCACCAACTGGCAGACACCGGCACAACGCTCTTCCTGAGCGATCGCGGCGGCAGCATCGTGGCCCGGCGAACCAGTGACAACAGTGAGCGACGCCGACTCGACAGCGTGCACGCAGCAGAGGGCTTCGACTACTCCGAGGACGCCATCGGCACCAATGGACTCGGGACTTCCATGGTGGAAAAGCGTCCCATATTCGTTAAGGGTAGCCAGCACTACAATGACGCATTGGCCGCTTTGGCGTGTGCGGCCGCCCCGGTCTATACGCCGGCAGGCTTGGTCGTGGGCTCAGTCTCACTTGGAGGGCCTGTCGAGGCTGCAAGCCCAATCATGCTGTCGCTCACTCGGGAGATCAGCCAACAGATCGAGGAGAGGTTGCGGGCCTCCTCCAGGCCCCAAGACCTTGCGCTGGCGATGTCTTTCATGCGCTTCACCAGCTCACAGCGACCCACAGTGGTGATGGACAAAGAGTCCATCCTTGCCAACACGCGGGGCCTGCCGTACGTCAACGTCGCATCACACGTCATGCTCTGGGAACTGATCAACTCCCACAACTGGTCCTCCAACAGCACGCTTCGCCGTCATTTGGAGGAGACTTTCATTGAGATCACGGCAAGGAGGGTCGTGGATGGGCCGCGCGAACACTTCGTGGTTCATTTTTCCAATTTTGGCGAAACTCCAGACCACGATTCTGGAGTGGCGGTGCCCTCTAAGACGACCATTACCACGCTAGGGCGGGATAACACCGCCCCAGCAGTTGTCGTCGTTGACGGACCGCGTGGTTCTGGACGGGCGACTGTAGCCGGACGGCTGCGCACCACGCGAGAACGTGTGGCACGTCTTGAAGTGTTTGTCGTATCCGCAGCGGCGGCTCCGCCGTGGACGACCGTGGAGGGCCTCTTAGCCGGCGGCACGGACGTCCTGATCCGGCGCGTGGAGGAGCTAGCCGAGAACGAGATCCCCAGTCTCGCCGGCGTCGTGGAGCGGCAACGGAAGGCGCGTGCAGCTGGGCAACGTGCCAGCAGCCTGTTGCTGACCTCCTGGCGCGACCGAGCTGCGCCGATTGCCCAGGCGTTTATCGATGCCGCCGGACCAGCGGAGCATACTGAGTGCTTGGCTCAGCGCCCGGAAAGGATTCCCGGTCTGGTGAAGGTCCTCCTGAACGTCGTTGATCCGGAAGCGCGTCACACCATTTCGCCGGCTGCTCTGCAGTCGATGGTCCAGTGGAACTGGCCCGGCAATATCAGCGAACTCGCTGACACCGTGGCAGGCCTCGTACGTGAGGCAAAAGTATCAGTCATCGAACGACGACACTTGCCGAAGCATCTACAGCAGTCACCGCCACGACGCCACATGAGCATGATGGAGACGGCAGAGCGCGGGGCCATCATCAGGGCGTTCGACGCAGCCGGAGGCAACAAATCCGAGGCCGCAGCGCTGCTGGGTATGGGGAGGACGACCCTGTATCGGCGGCTGCGCCAACTTGGCCTTGATACGGGCGAAGGGTCGATCTGATATTCAAGGCTGCGCTTCGCTGATGTCACGGCCCGCGTCGGGCCATCGAGGCTGATGACTTCGTCCACTACGGCCTGTAGGGCCGGACTTGTGTCGTCCCGACGCCACCCTGCCGTCAGGTGGATATCGGCGGTGGAGTCATTAGGAGGGACGAACACCACATGTGGATCCTTCGCCTTACGCGCGACAGACGCCAGTGTCAGATGGCATCCAACTTCGGCGCTGACCATTGCCAACGCCATCTGCGCGTCCGGGGCCGCCCTACGATGGCGGCAACAAGGCCGTTGGCATAGGCCAGCCCTCGAGGCCACTCAGGCATGACTGCGCCTTCGGAGAGGGTTAGCGAGATGAGGCCTCGCCAGCAAGCCTGGCAAGCTGGGCCACTAGTTGGTCAGTAGAAACGCCGGCGAAGCATTCCGCACGAGTCCACGCGTCGTCGTCGGCGATCGGACCGCGACTTCGGCTCCGCGCAAAGGCACGAGCAAAGGCACGAGCAACTCGGTAACAGGGGCATTCAACGCCTGTCCAGTGGAAGTGTCAGCGCGAAACGGGTATTGCGGTCCAGCAGGCGAGTCCCAAGTTCGGCCGCAAGTTGTTTTATCGTCCGGCGGCGGGGCGGACGGGCGATGGGGAGCCGTTCGGCGGCCCGGCCGAAAATGAAGTTCCTGGGCAACTGTTAGGAATGCCTGCAGTTGTCCGGCGCCCATGAGGAAATCTTCGTGCCCCGGACAGAACTGTGCAGAATTTGGACACTCCAATCAATTGCGGGTAATCCACAGGCAGGATGAGGATGTGCCGCAATCGCGGGACATCCCTGCAGCTCAACGACGAGCTTGTGGGCAGTTACGGAACGATCCCGGGAGACGGACGGCACGGAGTTGACCAGAAGTGTTGAATAAGGCTCGAAGGCTTCGCCTCTGGCCGCAGCACGGGGCAGCTCCACGGAGAGGCCCGGTCGATCTCTGCGCCTCTTGATCAAATGCTCCCACTAGAGCTGAAGGAGACAACATGTCAGGACGTGTAGAGGGACGCAGCATCCTTATCACAGGTGCAGGGAGCGGTATGGGCCGGGTCATCGCCATCGCGCTTGCAAAAGAAGGGGCGAACATAACTCTCTTCGATCTAAACCTTGCAGCGGCCAACGCTGTGAAGGACGAAATCACCCTTGCGGGCGGTAGCGCCGTTGCTGCTTCGGGTAATGTCGTCGACCGAGCCGACGTCGCCATGGCAGTCCAGACCAGTGTCGATTCCTTCGGTCAACTCGACTGCATGTTTGCCATTGCGGGCATAATAAAGCCGACACACTTCCTGGAGACCACCGAAGAGAACTTCCGAAGCACCCTGGACGTGAACGGCCTGGGAACTCTTATCTGCCAGCAAGAGGCTGCTAAGCAGATGATCAAACAGGGCAAGGGTGGCAAGCTCATAGTCACATCGTCCATCGCGGGCCGGCAAGGTTACCCGAATTTCGCATCTTACTGCGCTAGCAAGTTCGCGGTGACCGCTTTGAACCAGTCGGCTGCCCATGCATTGGCGAAGCACAAAATCACGTCCAATGCCTTTGCGCCCGGCGTTGTGGACACCCCGCTATGGAAGAAGCTCGACCTGGACCTCATGGACATGGGAGATACATCCCGTCCTGGCGAAGCATTCGAGTCCTTTTCCGGAGCGAACCTGATCGGCCGCAAAGGCGTTGCGGAGGACGTGGTTGGCACGGCCCTCTACCTCGCATCTTCGGACTCCGACTATATGACTGGCCAGACCATCATGATCGATGGCGGTATGGTACTCGTCTAACGTCACCAATATGCTTGGATGCTTCGAAGGGGCCAGCGCCGAACGAGGAGATCGAACTTCTCGATCGGCGCTGTCCCGTTCTAGGGCAGAGCACCTTCGGTGAGCTCATGTGCCTCCGCGGAAGGCTCATGGTTTATGGGTACGGCGACCATTCTCAGCAACCTCGACGAAGCGCAGTCCGGACTCACGAGACGTTTGCTTTCTAGCGTGGATGAGTAGTCCAGCCAAGCCTTCCACGATACTCAGCGCCCCGGAACTAAGCGCGGCCTTCCTGGATTTTCAGCGACGACCCCTGGCAAGGTGTTTTGGACTCGGCACCGCATCCACTTCCGATGGACCTGCTCTGCGCCCACACCGTCTACGGAACCAGCTCGAGGCATCAGCGCTCAAGCTGCTTGACTGAAAATTGGCGTACCACGGCTTTGGTACTCAGCCGCCGATTACTCCCGCGAGGCAGTCACGGATCCTGACAATCTCCGGGGAGCGCCGCGTCCAAAGCTCCTTTCCACGACATGGCCGGCACCAGGCTGCGACAGATGGCAGGAACCACCGCTGCATCCAGGCTTCCGCGCCCGTTTAGGGCCCGATTGTTAGCGGTTCAGGCGCGAGGCGCACGTCCGGTTGTCCGGAACAGCGGAGCGTGTCGTTTGCTAATTTGGCGGGGCGCCGGCTTTGTTCTGGGTGCCGGCAGGAAACCCCGCAGCTCCAGGTCGCGGGCGACTCTCCCCGATTCACCGACGGCCCTTTTCTGCCGCTTGGCACGGCGTGGACGGTCGTTGCCAGAAGGCTTTTTGAACCTTGCCGCGGATCTCCCTGCTCGCAGTCCACGGACTCCTCCCGAGCTCCGCGGCAATTGCACTGGATACGGGCGGCGGGCACGTAGCAGGTCCGCTATCTTAATCCGTTCCGACTCGGAGAGACTGGGCGGAGATCAGCGCACGCCGTTGCCGAGAAACCGACGGGGCGCCCGGGACTTCCCGGGTCCTTTCATCTCTGCCAAAATTGCAACTCCCAATGCGCACAGTTGTTGTAGCGACCACTGGTGCCACGCCCCCGAAGCGCTCACGCCGTTCCCACTCGGACATCTTGCCTGGCGTCGTTTAGGCCAATACGGCGGTGGTGCCGTTTGACCCGTCACAGGGCTTACCCGGGCCGGGGTCGCAAACACTCCCCCACGCAGACCACGGTTTTGACGCCTCACGCATCTATCGCTGTGCCTTCCAAGGAAGGCTCCCGATCTTCCAGATTTCTCTGGGACCAAGTCCTCGGTCGACCACGCCGGTGGATTTCCCGGGGCGCTCCGCTGGCAAGACAGGAGCGCCCCGGCAACCATGCTGTCCCTTTTTGGGTGAGAAGGTTCTCTCTCAGGTGACGGCTAGGTGAGGCTGGCGCCGCCTCACAGAGGCGTTGTGGGCAACCACTTTAGCGATGGCGAACTCCAAAAGGATCACCACCAGCAACAGGACGCCCGTGAAGAGCTCGGTGACGAAGGCCTTGACACCGATCGACGACATCCCCGCGGCGAGGACTGCAGTGATCACGATACCGAACGCGACATTTATCATGCCTCCGCGCCCACCGGTGAGGCTGACTCCGCCAATGAGGACTGCGGCCAGCGCTAGAAGCAGCATGTTGGCCAGTCCATCCGGCGTTGCAGACCCGCCGCGGAAGGACGACAGCGCGCCTGCCAAGGCGCCGCAGCCGCCCGAAATGGCAAACGCGAGCACCAAACGCGATTTGAGCTTGACCCCCGACGCGACAGCCTCCTGACGGGCTCCGCCGATCGAAGATATCTCACGGCCCCATCGTGTCCGCGCCAGGAAGATGCCAAGAACGGCGAGCACCACGATGGTTGTCAGGGACAGGGGCGTGAAGACCCAGATCCGGACCATGAGTGCGTCGCTCAGGTTGTAGTCGGTGAGGGTGACCGGGACGCCGCCGGTCGCCAACCAGGTTGCGCCACGGAGCAGGATCAGCGTTCCGACAGTGAACACAAGGGAACTGATTCCCAGCCGAGCAATCACCCAACCTTGGAGCGAGCCGAGCAGCACACCCACGACTGTCGCAATGAGAATGCTCGCGATCAGGCCAAGGCCACCGAGCTGTACCGCAATAGCCCCTGCAAACGCGGCCATCGACGCAACTGAGAGGTCGAACTCCCCCGCGATCATTGTGACCGCCAGCCCGGCCGCGATGACACCCAGCGGGATGAGCCGTTCAAGCGACGAGAAGAGCGCAGCCTCGCCACGGAAGCTGGGCGAGACCACCGCCATGATGCCGATAACCAGGATGAGGACGAGGATTTGGAGCGCGTACTTGAAGGCGAACTCCTTGGCTGCATTCATCGAGTACTGACCTTTCTAAGAACGTGAAGAACTACGACGAGTACGACGACGATGCCGCCGACAAGGAACACGCGCCAGCCGGCGTCGAGACCATGCAGGAGCATGATGTTTCCCAGGGCCACAATGAGCAGCGCACCGAGCGCAGACCGGGTGGGTGATCCTTCACCGCCGGATACTGCCGTGCCCCCAACCAGAACCGCCGCAATGACGTCCATGGTGAGTCCGGCAAGGTCATTCGCCTGCATCTGATGCAGTTGTGAGGCATTCAGTGCTCCGGCGACCCCGAGCCCCACCCCAAACGAGATGAAAGCCCAGATGGTAGTCGCTTGGGCAGAGATGCCGCTGTTCCTCGCTGTGGCGCGGTTGGCGCCGAGCAAGTGGATGTTGCGGCCGATAAGTGTGTGTTCGGTGAGGAACCAGGCAACGGCCGTGAAGAGCACGAAAATGTAGACAGGCAGCGGGATTTCCAGGAAGGTCCAGGTTGCCAGCCACGCCACGTCAACGCTGCCCGCAGTGACCACCGCACCTTTGGTGGTGATGGCCACCAGACCATAGATAACCGAACCCACGGCGAGGGTGGTGATAACGGGGTTGAGACCCGCTCCAACGATGAGGCCCTGCATGACCCCGAGTGCGACCGAGAGCAGGACGGCGGCGCCGAGCCCCGCGAGCGCCGATCCGGTCAATCCTGAAACTGCGAGGAAGATGATCCCGGCGAGCACCGTGGACGATGCAATGCCTAACGAGAAGAAGTTGCCGGAAATCGTGATAGCGGTCATCGAGACAGCGATGATCCCGACGATTGAGGTGTTGATGAGAATGGCTCGGACGTTCGCAAACGTTGCGAAGTCGGGCGTGCTGAGTGCCGACACAACAAACACTGCCACCAGAAGAAGCGGGAGCGTGTAGTTGTTGATGAAGCGCACCAAGCTGCCCCGGTGTGATGGCGCTGTGAAATTGGCGGCAATGGTTGCTGCTGTACTAGTCATGATTCACTTCCTCACGATGCATTACTTCGCGAACGAGGGCGGATTCGGTCCACTCTTCGGCTGGGCGGATTGATGTTTGTTCGCCGCGGAAATAGGTGGCGATTGTGTCAGAGAGACCCAGAACCTCGTTGGTGTCCGAGGAGCTGACTATTACGCCTACCCCGGAGTCGCTGAGTCGTCGGAGCTGCGCGTAGATGTCGGCGCGCGCGCCGATATCCACGCCGCGGGTAGGCTCCTCAACGAGGAGGACCCGCGGGTTGATTCCCAGCCATTTGCCGAGGGCCACCTTCTGCTGGTTCCCACCGGAAAGCGTTCCAACGTTCGAGTTCATGCGCTTGAGGTCGATAGCGAAATGACCTGCATAGCGATTCGTCTCGTCGACCTCCGCCCGTGCGCTTACAAACCCTACTGCGGACAACCGGTGCAGCCAGGGCGACGATAGGTTCCGGCGGATCGGAACTCTTGCAAAGATCCCGTCCTTCTTGCGATCAGCGGAGCAGTACGCGACGCCCGCGGAGATGCCGTTCTGCCGCCCGCGAGTGTTGAGTGCCTGGCCGTCGACGATTATTTCACCGGACACAATTTCGCCGACGCCGGCAAATGCCTCCATCAGCTCAGATGTTCCAGAGCCAAGCTGCCCCGTTAGCCCCAGGATCTCTCCCCTTCGGAGAGTCAAATTGATCTCCGATCGGAGCTCGGGAATCCGGAGTCCACGTGCCTCCATCACGACTTCACCCACTGCGGCGGCCTTTCCGGGATAGAGGTGGCCCAGTTCCCGGCCGATCATCTTGGCGACAATCGTCTCGACGTCGAGCTCTTTGACCTCGAGAGGGGCCTCGCTCATGCCGTTACGGAAAACGGTAACGCGGTCAGCAATCTCGAAAACTTCACCCAGCCTGTGGGTGACATAAACAACGCTCCGCCCCTCCGACGCGAGACGTTTGACGGCACCAAGCACTCGGACGATCTCCGCATCCGAGAGGGCGGCGGTCGGCTCGTCGAAGATGATGACCTTGGCATCCCTGGCAAGCACGCGCGCAATCTCAAGAAGTTGCATCTCAGCAACTGAGAGTTCCTCAACCGGAGTAGACGGGTTCATGCCTGCCAGCCCGACGCGCTCAAGAACCGCCACGGCGTTGTCATTCAGCTTGCGGGGGCTCCACCACCAGGGCGCGGCTAGCTGACCGAGCACGAGGTTCTGTGCCACCGTCATCGTTCCGACCGTGCTGAACTCCTGCTGGACGACGGCGATTCCGGCGGCTTGTGACAGCGAGACGCTGGAGATGTTTGCTGGTACTCCGTCGATCTCGATGGAGCCCTTGTCGGGTGAGACGAGGCCTGAGATGACCTTGACGATCGTGCTCTTGCCTGCGCCGTTCTCGCCCAACAGGGCCATGACCTCGCCGGCTCGGAGCTCGAAGTGCACGTCCGACAGGGCGTTCACTGCTCCGTAAGACTTGAAGATGCCGCTCGCCTTAAGGCGGAGGGGAGTGCTTCCAGTCATTGGTTTCTCCTCGGTTTACATGGGTGGTGCATAAATGCGCCCACCGGATAGGTGCGGAGCCTCGGATAGCTCCGTTTGAGGGAGGTATCCGAGGCTCCGCGGTTGGAAACGGACTCCAGTTGTGAGGTCCTATTTGCCCATCAATTTGTCGAACGAGAGGCCCCAGATGTCGAAGGAGGCGTTGTTTTCGGCTGTCACCTGGGGGTTCATCATGTACGTGGCCGTATGCGGGGCCTCGACCTTGAGTTCGGGCTTGCTCGACGAGGATTCAATGGTGACTTCGCCGGGCTGCACCTGACCTGTGGCGATGTACTGGGCAGCGGTCCGAACGACGAGTGCGCCCTCGATCACGGGAGACTGCAGGGTAGCCGACCAGATCTTGCCGCTGCGCAGGTTCGTCATGTCGCCGGAAGAGGTTCCGGTGATCAGGATGACGTCCTTTCCCGGCTTCAGCCCGTTTTGCTCCAGCGCCTGCACGACACCATTGGCTACGTCATTGCTGTGTGCATACACGATGTCGATGCCCTGTCCAAGGAAGCGCGGAATGACCTGGCTGGCTGCTTTGAATCCGCCCTGAGCGTCAACGGTCGGGGTGGGTTCGACGGCGAGCACATTGAACGCGCCGGGCGTTGCTTCCGCGAAGGCTTTCTCTCGGTCGTCACCAGCGGCGTACCCGGCAGTGAACCGGATCTCTACCACGTTAGGCTTGCCATCGGGCCCGTGAAATTTGGCCCCTTCAGCCTTGAGCTTCTCGACGGCGGCAAGAGCGTTTAGTGCGGCTTCCTTGCCGATGCCCGTGTCCGAGACCCCCGCGTATGCTTTCACGTATTTGGACGCCTCGGGGGTGACCAGGTTGTTGAACTGGATGACCGGTGCCTGCGCAGAAAGCAGGCGAATTGAGTTCGTTGCGGCCGCGGCGCCGGCCGGCCACATCAAGACTGCGGCCGCACGCTCACCGGTGGCGAGCCACTCCTGGACCTGCTGATCTTGCTCAGTTTGGTCCCAGTTATTCTCCACAATGTTGACGGTGTAATTGAGGGACTTTGCTTCGTCCTTGATTGACTGGGAGGCAGCCGCCAGATACACGTTCGAGGTCGAAGGCATGAAAACCTTCAAAAGAGCGCCACCGCCATCTATGCTTCCAGTGCCGGCAGCTTGGGTGCCGACGTTGGCGCCCGGAGAAGGATTGCCGTTAGTGCCGCAAGCGGCAGTAGTGGTAATTAGACCGGCAGCCAAAACCGCGACAGCGATTTTTCTCCATGTAGCCAGATACGGATGATGCATTTTCTATGCTCCTTTGAATAGAGTGGGTTCGGGCTAGAAATGCAGGAGAGGGTACAGAGAATTCTGTGTATGGGGCAACGCCATTTCGTTCCACGTGCTTCGTAGGGCTGCGGGCGTATTCCTGACCTGTTCCCAGGTTCTAGCCCGAGTTATTGGATTCTTGCGTAGAAACCCCCGGGATCCGCGCTATGTACAGAACTTGAACACGTTACGTCGAGGGTGTCCGCTCACCAGAGCGCTGGCGCCTCAGGCTCCGGAGGTCAGTTGTACATTGCTTGCGCGCCGGACGGTGATTGCCCAGTGACGCTTCCTTAGGGTCCGCTGACTTCCGTCGCGGCCAATGTCCCAAAGCGAGGGCCAGTTGGTGTCTGAGGTTTGCTCTCCGTGGAGAGTTCGAGTTTCCGTTCTGGGAATGCGTTGAGGCGGGCGCGCAGGCATTCCGATGTGGCAGGGTATCGACCCGGTCTCGTTCATCTGGGACGTCATGGACCGGATCTCCCATGTGGACCGCAAGGACACCAAGCTGCGCCAGACCGGCCGGAACGGCGTCCTCGGCTCCCACCTGGTCTGGGGCGACCCCCCGCCGGGGCTGATCACCTCTAATTCGGCGTCCAATATCGAAGATGAACGGCGCTATCGATGTTTATGGGTCAAAGTAGGAGAGCTTCTCCCGCTGATCACGTTGTCGCGACGGACAGGTTGGAGAAGAAGGCAACGGTTCCGATGTCAACGAAGAGCCCGACGCTGCCACGGGCCGGCTGTGCCTTGGTTTCAGTGAGATCCAGAATCTGCGTCCCGTCGATCATGACCCGCAGGCTCCTGTCCTGCACTTCAATGCGCAGACGGATCCATTCGTCCGGGCCGATGTCGGCCCCGGACTCGTAGCGGCCGTCCGGGTACTCCTCGCGGAGGCGTTCATACTTCCATTCCGGGTACGCGAAATACTGCACCGCACGGTTTATCCGAGGCCCCGGCGGGTCAACCTTAGCCCCATTGAGAGGCCGGATATAGACAGCCTCAAAGCTGTCCAAGCTCTCCGTTATCCGGTAGGCAAGGCCAGCGAATGCCCGCGCAAAGTCGGGCGCATTCGCACTGAGCCGGCTCAGCACATCGACTTCGACGGTGCCATTTTCGAAATCCGCGGGTATCAGGACGAATGTGGGCTGGTCTATGTAGTCGATGCCAGGGACGCCTGAGGCGGCGGCGTCGGTCAGTTCGATGCGAAGTGCCTGACGGCCTGCAACACTGACGCTCTCGGCTGTGACGGAGTTCAGCGAGGCCCCGGCGGGCAGGTTTTCCAGTGCACGCACCGCCGTGCTGTTCGGCTTCAGATCGTTCATCATGAGTTCCTTTCCTCGGAATGTCCCGAGGGGACGTCGGATTGTCCGCCCAGCGTGACCACGAGCTTGCCGGTCACCGAGCCGTCCTCCATGTCCTGGTGCGCCTGGACAATGTCCTCGAAGGGATAGACCTTCCCTATTGGAATGTGCACCTCCTCTGTTGCCACCGAGTCGAGGAATTCCTGCAGGACAGCACGGGGGAGGTCTTCCGCACCGCCCGAATAGGCGGTAAGCCGCACACCGTTGGGGATGTAATCAATGGGGTAGAAGTCTGGCACCGTCCACTCGTCCGACAGCATGCCGGTAAAACAAACAGTCCCGTGCACGGCGGTGGCCCGGAGTGTGTCGCGCAACGTCGGCGTTCCAACGAGTTCGACGGCGCCTCCGACGCCATCGGGGCAGATCGCCCGCACATCCTCGGCGATGCTTCCGGTGTCGATGATGGCATGGTCTGCTCCGGCGTCGAGCAGTGCCTGCGCCTTTGTGGGGTTCCGGGTGGTGGCGAGGACGGTGATGCCGCGGCGTTTGGCCAGGACGACCAGCGCCATGCCGATCGATGAGGTGCCGCCTCGGATCAGGAGGCTGCTGCCGCGGGCGGCGTTGACGCCGACGGTCAGCGATCCATTGGCGGTTTGCAGCATTTCCGGAACTGCACCCAGGATGGCCCAGTCAAGATGGCTTGTGAACGGGACGACATTCGACGCTGGCACCGTGACGTACTCGGCGTACCCGCCGTCGAACGTTCTGCCCATGCCGCCCATCAGGGCGGCCACCTGGCTCCCCGCGTCAAACTCTCCGCCGGGTGCCTCCACCACCACGCCCGTGGCTTCGATGCCGGGGATGCGGGGAAAGGAGCCAAAGGATCCCAGACCACGCCGGAAATGCAGTTCGGAACGGTTCAGTCCGAAAGCATGGACCTTGACTAGGACCCAACCGGGCCTGGCAACTGGCCGGGGCACCTCCCGTATTTTCAGGGCGTCCGGGCCCCCGGGTCCGTCGAGGACGACGGCGCGCATCGGGTCAGGCATGGTCCTTCACTCCTTGTGAATCGGTGTCATGTGAAATATCCAGGTTCACTGGGTTAGCCATGGATGGTTCTGTTTGGCGCGCAGCAGTCTCGGGACCGCGCCGGATGGCCGGGATGGCGGCGAGCGCAACGGCCGTAATCAGGAGTCCGGGCACGAGGGGCCATTTGGTCGATTCAGTAAGCGTCTGCACGGCGTAGGGAGCGATGCCGCCGAAGATCGTGGTGGCAACAGTCCCGCCGATCGCCAAGGCGGTCAGGCGCCCCCTGACATCGAACTGTTCAGGAATCGCCGACGCCCCCACGGCACTGAGGCTGCCCGCAAGACACGCAAGCACCACCACCGCCGCGACCGCGACTCCCACGTCCGGTTGGCCGGCCGCAGCGAACATCGGGACCGGGAGCACAATCGCCGCAGCCGCAAGGACCAACAGAGTCGCACGCCGCCCATACCGGTCGGACAGCCAACCTGCCACGGGAGAAGCAAGGACGACGACGCCGGCCGCAAGCGTTGCCAGACCCATGGCCGAGGATTCGCTCCATGCCTGGACCGAAATCAGGTACGTGGGCAGATAGATGATCCCCACATAATAGGCAGCCGAGCACAGTCCCGAAATGAAGAACGTACGAACTACCGCACGCCACTGACGCCGCAAAATACGTACTATTGGCTCCCGCTGTGCCGCCAGCCGACTTTGCAGGAACAACGGGGTTTCGGGGAGGGCCGACCGGAGAGCCAGGATCACCGCAGCGAGAACGCCGCCCACAACGAAGGGGATCCGCCACCCCCACTCCTCGACCTGGGAAGCGGAAAGCGACAGAACCGTCAGGGCCGAAATGCCGGCCGCCAGCAACGCACCGATTTCGCTGGCCGCCGCAGCCAATGAGGTAACCAGTCCGCGGTTCCTTGCCGTGCTGCTCTCCAGGAGGTAGGTCATGACCCCGGTGTATTCGCCGCCAACAGAGAACGCCATAACGCAACGAAGGGCAAGAAGCCACAAGGCCGCCGATTCACCCACCTGGGCGAATGTGGGCAAAGCAGCCATCCCGGCCGTGGCCAGGAACATCAACGCCATCGACGCCAGAAGAACCGGGCGCCTTCCCCACCGGTCACCCACATACCCAAACACCAGCCCGCCCACGGGGCGCAGCAGATACGAGACAGCAAACGTCGCCAGTGTCATCACGACGCCCGTCGGGCTGTCGCCAAAAAAGACCCGGGACAGCACTGAACTCAGGAAGAGGAACAGGGTGAAGTCGTACCACTCCACCACGGTCGAGACCACAGCTATGGCGAGGCGGCCGCGGGAAAGACCCGGCCTGCCAGAACCGGGGACAAGCAATGAGGGCATGGGAGGTCCTTCGACGGAGGATGCAAGACCCCAGCATATACCTCGAAACGAGGTAATGACGAGCTAATGCCTCGTTTCGACATATTCATGTCATGTAGCATGGCGTTCGTGCTGGAATTGATGATTTTGGGCTTCCTTTCAGAGGGCCCGCTTCACGGCTATGAACTGCGCCGGAAAATGAACGAACTGTACGGCTTCGCCCGTGAAATCAGTGACGGGAGCCTGTACCCGGCCATCCAACGCCTGATCAAGGCCGGCGCCATCGTCCGGCATGTCGAGAAGGGACGCGCCGCGCAGCGCCACACGCTAGAACTCACACCAGAGGGCAGGAAAGAACTCCACCAGCGACTGCGGAGTGCATCAGCCGGCGACGTGACCGACCTCGGCAAGTTTATGGTCGTTCTCGCCTTCCTGTCCCAGCTTCCCGACATCAACGACCAGCACGACGTACTCCGGCGCCGCCTCCAGTTCCTCGAGGCCCCAGCCAGCTTCTTCTACGACAACGGCCGCCCGCTGCGCCGGGCAGAAATACAGGACGTCTACCGCAAAGGCATGCTCACCATCGGCCAGGCCGCCAGCCGTGCCGAAATCACCTGGATTCGGCAATCCCTGGGCATCTGACGTACGCAGACAACTATCGGCGTTAGAAAAACCCTGGAAAAACTCGTGCCAATAGCGCGACCACACCTCGAGTGGCTGGTGGCCCAGACCAACGAGAGTGCACACCTGATCGCCCCTGAGGGGCGCATGGTTCGGATCATCAACTCTGTTGAGGGGACGCAGATGCTCCGCGTCGGCAGCCGCGTTGGCGTACTAATACCGGCATACAAGGCCGCGGCGGGCCTCCTCTTCCTCAGCGGCATGTCCATGGAACGGCTTGCTGCCATCTTCGCGGATGGCCCTCCCCCGGGTTCCGGGGCAGAGACCATCGAAGAGTTCACGCATCACTCCAAGTGAACCGCCCTACGCGGTCTCGCTTGGCAGGGCGGGGGGTCAACACACTGGCAATGCTGGTGACGGGCCAGGACAACCGGCGCGTGGCCGCAGTGGCCATGTCCGCGCTAGCGTTCCGCATGCCTCCCCAGGGGATGCCGGAGGTAGCAGCACTCGTTAAGGAATGTATTCAAAGGATCCAGGCCAGCGTTCTGGATCGCACTTAGGTCGCTGTTCCGCATAGAGGAATTATTCTGCGGCCCGCTGGAACAGGCGGTGGCGCGTTTTGACCGCTTAACCGTACTGCGTTGGCCAATCGGATTCGTGGCCAAGCGCTTCCGCGGCGTGCCTGGCCCAGTAGGGATTGCGGAGCATTTCCCGGCCCACGAAGACCGCATCCGCTCTGCCCTCATCGAGGATGTCCTGGGCTTGCTGAGGGTCGTTGATGAGCCCGACGGCGGCCGTGGGGATCCCCGCGTCAGCCCGGATTGCCTCGGCAAAGGGCACCTGGTAGCCGGGACCGGCCGTGATCCGGGCATCGGGGACCAACCCGCCCGACGAGACATCCAGGAGGTCGACGCCGTGAGTTCGGAGCAGGGCCGCTAAACGCACACTGTCAGCGACGGACAACCCTTCCCGCGGGTCGCTTAGGTCTTCGGACAACCAGTCAGTGGCGGAAAGCCGGAAAAAGAGAGGGAGTTCCGCGGGCCAAACCGCCCTGACGGCATCCACGACCTGCAGCGCGAAACGAGTGCGGTTCTCGAATGAGCCGCCATATTTGTCGGTACGGCCGTTCGTGTGGGGTGAGAGAAATGAGCCTATAAGGTAACCATGGGCGCCATGGATTTCAACGACCTGGAATCCTGCATTGCGGGCGCTCCCCGCGGCGGCAGCAAAGTCCTCCACCAGGGCCAGAATTTCTTCTCGACTCAACTCCTCTGGCGCCCGCCAACGCCCGTACGATATCGAACTTGGACCCTTGACGGGCCAGCCCTCCTCGTCGACTGGGAGCTGTCCACCAGTCAACCAGGGCCGGTCTGAAGAGGCCTTGCGCCCGGCGTGTGCGAGCTGGATGGCAGCGACCGCACCGTGTTCGCGGATGCCCCTGGCTATCCGGCCGAAGGCTTTCTCTTGTTCAGCGTTCCAGCCCGAGGTCCCACGGCGTAATCCGCCCATCGAACCGGACAGCCGTGGCCTCCACCATGATCAGGCCGGCTCCCCCTGCAGCCCGGCTGGCGAGGTGCGTCAGATGCCAATCCGTGGGGCACCCCGTTTCGGGGCCGCGGCTCTCCGCCGAGTACATCACATTGGGGACATCCACACGCGGTTGGGTATCTCCAACGACCTGACGGTATAGGGCTGAAAAAGGGAACTCACGGCTCGACTCCTTATTGCAAGGGGACTTTTGGGCAGACGACGCCCGTCGAATCAGAGTGACATCCAGGCCACCTGCCGTCCAATACCTATTTCACGGAGGATTTATGCAGTTCGCTGCAAATATCTTGTCATTGCAGCGTGCACTCCCCTTGATGACTATTACGAAATTGTCATCAATAAGCGCGCTAATAAGTATTGGACTGTATAGCCGACAGCTGGGATCGTAGTCCCTAAGACAAACTGCCTTCAGAAAGAGTTCAGGACGATGAGCAATTACGCAACCACCAACCCGGCAACCGGAGAACGCGTTGCAGAGTTCCCGTCCCTCAGCGACGAGGACGTACAGGACGTACTGAAGCGCTCATTCACGCAATACCGTGAATGGCGCGCCGTTCCGCTCGCCGAACGAACTGCCATCCTCAGCCGGGTTGCCGAGCTGCACCGCGAACGCTCCGACGAGCTGGCCGCCGTGCTGACCCTTGAAGTAGGAAAGACGACGGCGGAGGCCAAGGGCGAGGTTGCCCTCGTCGCCTCCATCTATGACTACTACGCGGACAATGCCGAACGCTTCCTCCGCGAGGAGCCCCTGGACGTCAAGGGGACCGGCAGGGCTGTGGTCCGCACCGAACCCATCGGACCCCTCGTTGGCATCATGCCGTGGAACTTCCCGTACTACCAAGTGGCCCGGTTCGCCGCGCCCAACATCGCTCTCGGCAACACCGTCATCCTGAAGCACTCCCGCAATTGCCCGCAGTCGGCGCTGGCCATCGAATCGGTCTTCCGGGATGCCGGGCTGCCGGCCGACGTCTACATCAACGCGTTTGCTACCAGCGGCCAGATCGCCACAATGATCGCGGACCCGCGGGTGCAGGGCGTCTCCCTGACGGGATCGGAGAAGGCCGGGTCCGCCGTCGCAGAGGTCGCCGGACGCCACCTGAAGAAGTACGTGCTGGAGCTGGGCGGTTCAGACCCGTTCATCGTGCTGCCGGACGCCAACCTGGACAAGGCCGTGGCCGGCGCCGTTTCCGGCCGCATGTACAACGGCGGCCAGGCCTGCACAGCGTCCAAACGTTTTATCATCGTCGGCGACATCTACGACGAATTCCTGAAGCGCTACACCGATGCCATGTCCAGGATCACGCCCGGTGACCCCACGGATGCAAAAACGAACTTCGGTCCCCTGTCCTCCCAGTCCGCCGTCGAAGAAATTGACGAGCTGGTCCAGGACGCCGTCACCAAGGGCGCAACCGCTTACACCGGCGGTGCCGGCCCAGACGGACCGGGCGCCTACTACCCTGCCACGGTGCTGACCGGCGTGACACCCCAGATGCGCGCCTACTCGGAAGAGATCTTCGGCCCGGCAGCAGTGGTCTTCCATGTGGATTCCCCCGAGGCTGCCATCGACCTGGCCAACGACTCCCCCTACGGCCTGTCCAGCTCCATCTACACCGCCGACGTCGACTACGCCCAGCAGCTCGCCGACCAGTTGGAAACCGGCATGGTATGGGTCAACAGCATCAGCCGCAGCGCCCCCGACCTGCCCTTTGGCGGCGTCAAGCGTTCAGGCGTCGGCCGTGAACTCGCCCAGTACGGGATCAACGAATTCGCCAATAAAAAGCTCGTCCGGATCCCCAAGGCATAGATCCTGCGACGAAGACTTCGAGGAGCATCGTGACGATTGAAACAAGCCCCCCCAGTGCAAGGCATCGGGCCGCAGAGTTCGCGGCACTAGACGCGCCGCTCGGCTCTGACATGTTCGGCCGCACCGGCAGCGGCCCCCTTGCCGGGCTCCTCGTGGCCGACTTCGGCCGCGTGCTTGCTGGCCCGTACTGCACCATGCTGCTGGCTGACATGGGCGCCACGGTGGTGAAGATCGAAAGCCCCGACGGCGACGAAACGCGGGCATGGAAGCCTCCCGTCCGGGACGGCCAGTCCACCTACTACCTCTCGATTAACCGGAACAAAGGCTCCATCGCCCTCGATCTCCAGGACCCCGAGGACCGGCGCATTGCCCAGGAGATCGCGGGTCAGGCGGACGTGGTGGTGGAGAACTTCAAGCCCAACGGCCTGAACAGGTTTGACCTGGACTATGACACTGTCGCGGCAACAAACCCCGGCGTTGTCTACGCATCCATCACCGGATTCGGGACGGCAGGCGGCGCGTCCCTCCCCGGCTATGACCTCTTGGTCCAGGCCATGTCCGGACTCATGAGCGTGACCGGCTCGCCCGAGACTCCCGCCTACAGGTCCGGCGTGGCCGTGTTTGACGTGATGACCGGCCTGCACGCGGCCATCGGCATCCTGGCCGCCCTCCAGGAACGCCAGCGCAGCGGAAAAGGCCAGCGGATCGAAGTCAACCTGATGTCCTCCGCCCTGTCCGGCATGGTCAACCAGACCGCTGGATACCTCCTCAGCGGCAGTGTGCCCACCCGGCTCGGGAACGAACACCCCAGCATCTACCCCTATGAGCCGCTGGCCACGGGCGAGGGCGACATTGTGATCGCCATCGGCAACGACTCCCAGTTCCGCCGGCTCTGCCAGGCGCTCGGCACGCCGGCCCTGACCGGCGACGACCGCTTCACCACGGCTCCCCAGCGCAGCCTCAACCGCAAGGCACTGAGGCCACTGCTGCTGGAGGCCCTCCGCAGCCGAAGTTCCGCCGAATGGTTCGAGGTCCTCACAGAAGCTCAGATCCCCTGCGCGCCGATCAACGACGTCCGCCAGGGCCTTGAATTCGCCGAACGGATCGGCCTGGAGCCCGTCGTCAAAGTAGGTACCGGCGACTCTGCTCTGCCGGGGATCCGCAACCCCATCACCTTCTCCGAAACCCCGGTCAGCTACGACATGGCCCCGCCGGATCACAATGCCCACCGTGAGCCCATTCTCGCGTGGCTGCGCTCAGCGTCCCCAGGAGCAGCGGTCCCCGCCGCAGCATCACCACAGTTCCAGCAAGCTTAAGAACAGAAAGTTCAATCATGACAACCACAGTCGATCAGCGCACAACGCTCTCCGATTACTTCCTGCTGGATGACGACCTCACCCCCGAGGAGATCGGCATCCGGGACAAGGTCCGTGCGTTCGCCGAGCAGCGTGTCCTGCCGGTCATCAACGAGTACTGGGAGAAGGCCGAGTTCCCCACCGAACTGCTGCCGCCGCTAGCCGAGCTGGGAATCATCGGCACCATCATCCAGGGCTATGGATGCCCGGGTATGAGCCGTAAGGCCGCCGGCATGGTGGCCCGCGAGATGGCCCGCGCCGACGGCAGCCTCAACACCTTCCTCGGCATCCACTCGAACCTCTGCATGGGCGCGCTCAACCTCCTCGGCGACGACGAGCAAAAAGAACGCTGGCTCCCAGCCCTGGCCCGGATTGAAAAAACAGGAGCCTTCGCCCTGACCGAACCGGACCACGGCTCGGACTCCGTCGCCCTGGAGACCAGCGCCCGCCGCGACGGGGACCAGTGGGTCTTGAGCGGCCACAAACGGTGGATCGGCAACGGTCACGTCGCGGACGTCATTGTCCTGTTCGCCCGCAACACCGAGGACGGGAACGTCAACGCGTTCGTCATCGAAAAGGACGACGACGGCCGGTACCCGGCGGGCTACTCCCCCATCGTGATCACCGGCAAGGTGGGCAAACGTGCCATCCTCCAGGCCGACATTGTCATCGAGGAAATGCGCCTGCCCGCGGCCAACAGGCTTGAGGGGTGCCACTCGTTCCGTGACGTGTCCCGCGTACTTCAGGCTACCCGGGGCGGCGCAGCTTGGGAGGCGGTTGGCCATGCCATGGCTGCCTTCGAAATTGCTTCCGATTATGCGCAGACCCGCATCCAGTTCGGCAAACCGATCGCGTCGTACCAGCTGGTGCAGTCACGCTTGGCGAACATGCTCAGCGAACTCACCACCATGCAGCTGTTGTGCAACCGCATGGCCGAACTCGCGGACCGGGGCCAGCTCACCGTCGCACAGGCGTCGATGGTCAAAATGGCAACCGCCCAAAAAGGAAAATGGATCTGCAACGAGGCACGTGAGCTGCTCGGCGGCAACGGCCTGCTGCTGGAGAATCACGTCATCCGCCACATGACCGACATGGAAGTAGTCTCCACCTATGAGGGCACCGACTCCATGCAGGCTCTCATCGTGGGCCGCGACATCACCGGTATCTCCGCCTTCAACTAAGCTTCCCGGTCCGCCATCGCGGATCGCGACAAATGACCGCGGCAGAACGCCAGCGACACGAACAAAGGAATGCAAACATGGCCGAGGCCTTTCTAATTGGCGGCGCCCGCACGCCCGTGGGCCGCTATGGCGGTTCGCTCTCTTCCGTGCGTCCGGACGATCTAGCGGCACTCACGGTGCGCGCCGCCGTCGAACGCGCCGGCATTGACCCGGCCGTGGTGGACGAGGTGATCCTCGGTAACGCCAACGGTGCCGGCGAGGAGAACCGCAACGTCGCCCGCATGGCGTGGCTGCTCGCCGGCTTCCCCGACACCGTCCCCGGCATCACCGTCAACCGCCTGTGCGCCTCCGGCCTGTCCGCCATCATCATGGCCTCGCACATGGTCAAGGCCGGCGCCGCGGACATCGTCGTCGCAGGCGGCGTGGAGTCGATGAGCCGTGCCCCCTGGGTCATGGAAAAGCCGGACAAAGCCTTCGCCAAACCCGGAGCCGTCGTTGACACCTCCATCGGCTGGCGCTTCCCCAACCCCGCCTTCCTGTCCGGGGAACTCTCCCGCGACGGCAAGGCCGCGTTCTCCATGCCGGAGACCGCCGAGGAAGTGGCCCGCGCCTACAACATCTCGCGTGAAGACTGCGACGCCTTCGCCGTCCGCTCCCACGAACGCGCCCTGGCAGCCATCATGGCCGGCCGGTTCGCGGATGAGAACGTGCCCGTCCCGGTCAAAGGCCGCAAAGGCACACAAACCATCGTGGACACCGACGAAGGCCCCCGCCCCGGAACCACCACGGACGTCCTCGGCGCCCTGCGCCCGGTAGTCAAGGGCGGCAGCGTGGTCACCGCCGGGAACTCCTCGACGCTCAACGACGGCGCCTCGGCGATCATCGTCGCGTCCGAAGCCGCCGTGCAGAAATACGGCCTCACCCCCCGCGCCCGCATCCTCGACGGCGCGTCCGCCGGCGTGGCACAGGAAATCATGGGCATCGGCCCCGTCCCGGCCACCCGCAAAGTCCTGGCCCGCGCCGGAATCGCGGTAGCCGATCTGGCCGCCGTCGAACTTAACGAGGCCTTCGCCTCCCAGGCCCTGGCCTGCATGCGCGAACTTAAGCTCGAACCCGACACCGTTAACAACGACGGCGGCGCGATCGCCCTCGGCCACCCGCTCGGCTCCTCCGGCTCCCGACTGGTCATCACCCTGCTCGGGCGCCTCGAACGCGAAGCCACACCGGGCCGCAAGCTCGGCCTCGCCACCATGTGCGTCGGCGTCGGACAAGGCACCGCACTGCTGCTGGAAGGCATCTGATGACAGAAGTAATGAACGACGCCGGAACGTGCCTTGATACCTCGGGATTCGTCACGCTGCTGGTTGAGGAGCGCGAGGACCGTTTGGCGGTCCGGCTGCACCGGCCCGCAGTCAAGAACGCCATCGACCAGGCAATGGTGGACGAGCTGCACGCCGTGTGCGCGCACCTCGAGCGCACACCGAAAATCCTGATCCTCTCCGGCACGCCCGCCAACCCCGAAACCGGAGCCAAAGCCGTCTTCGCATCCGGCGCCGACATCGCGCAACTGCGCGAGCGGCGCCGTGCCGACGCGCTGGCGGGAATCAACTCCGGCATCTTCGACCGGATCGCGAAACTGCCCATGCCGGTCATCGCCGCGCTGGACGGCTTTGCGCTCGGCGGCGGCGCCGAGCTTGCCTACGCCGCCGACTTCCGCATAGGCACAGCGGGCCTGCGGATGGGCAATCCGGAAACAGGGCTCGGCATCGTCGCTGCCGCAGGCGCCACCTGGCGACTCCGCGAGCTTGTCGGTGAGCCGCTGGCCAAGGAGATCCTCCTGGCCGGGCGCACACTGACCGGCGATGAGTGCCTCCGGGCACGGCTCATCACAGAACGCGTCGAGCCCGGAGAACTCCTGAAGGCGGCTAACGCACTGACCGACCGCATCGCCCGCCAGGATCCCCTCGCGGTGCGCCTGACCAAGACCGTCTTCCACGCTCCGCGGGAGGTCCATCCCGTGATCGACACCCTCGCCCAGGGCATCCTCTTCGAATCCCAGGCGAAGTTCGACCGCATGCAGCAGTTCCTCGACAGGAAGAAATAGCCGTGACCACCAGCAACGAAACAACTCCGACAGCACTCATCCCGGCAACAGTCGGCGTCCTTGGCGGCGGCCGCATGGGTGCCGGCATCGCACACGCGTTCCTCATCCACGGTTCGAAAGTGACCGTCGTCGAGCGTGACGAGGAAGCCGCCGGCGGCGCCCGGGAACGCGTCGCCGCGTCGGTTGCGGCGTCGTTCGAGCGCGGCGTGGTTACAGGCGACCGCAACGAGGTTCTTGACCGGTTTTCGACAAGCGTCGACTACGCCGAATTCGCATCGTGCGACCTGGTGGTCGAGGCCGTTCCCGAGGATGAAAAGCTCAAGACAGCCGCACTCACGGCCGTGGCTGAGCACCTGGCCCCGCATGCCTACCTGGCCACCAACACGTCATCCCTGTCAGTCAGCGGACTGGCCGAATCGCTCGCGCGGCCGGACCAGTTCCTGGGCCTGCACTTCTTCAATCCCGTCCCCGCCTCAACGCTGATCGAGGTGGTCATCGCCGAGAAGACCTCCGAAGAGACACTCGCCGCGGCAAAACAGTGGGTCTCAGCACTGGGAAAAACCGCGGTGGTGGTCCGGGACGCCCCCGGCTTCGCTTCGTCCCGCCTCGGCGTGGCCATTGCGCTGGAGGCGATGCGAATGGTCGAAGAGGGAGTGGCCAACGCCGAGGACATCGACAACGCCATGGTCCTGGGCTACAAGCACCCCGTAGGGCCGCTCCGCACCACGGACATCGTGGGACTTGATGTGCGCCTTGGCATCGCCGAATACCTGTATTCCACCCTGGGCGACCGCTTCGCACCGCCGCAGATCCTTCGTGACAAGGTGGCGGCTGGCGAGCTCGGCCGCAAAACCGGCAAAGGCTTCTACGACTGGAACTGACCAACCCGTCCTCTTCCGGGCAACAGACGTCTTACCCGGCAGCGTGACGGCCATTGATTCAGTCCGGCCACTCGAGTCCAGCCCAGTGATACCGTTGACTCAATAAAATCAGCAGGAAGAGAACCATGGATGTCGGCCAGATGAAGGCTTTCCTTGCCGTGGCGCAGGAGCTCCATTTCGGGCGGGCAGCAGAGCGCCTGCACATCGCCCAGCCGCCCCTGAGCAGGATCATCAAACAGCTTGAGTCCGAACTGGGGACCCGCTTGCTGGACCGAAATACCCGTTCTGTGAAGCTCACGGCCAGCGGACAGGCGCTCATCGCGCCAGCAACCGAGGTTGTCGAGGCCCTCCGCCGCGCCGAAGAGGCCGTCCGGTCGGCCGAGAACGGCGAATCTGGGCTGGTGCGGATTGCCTTTGCCGGCGTGTCCACACACCAACTGGTTGCCCGGCTTGCCAGGCGGGTAAAATCCAACCGGCCGGGGATCCAGCTGGAGCTGTCCAGCCAGAACTTCGCCCAGCCCGCAATGAAGAAACTGGTACAGGGGGAGACGGACATCGCGCTGGGACGCTGGGATGTCATCCCAGCGGAGGTCTCCTCCCGGGTGGTCATGCGGGACTCGCTCGTGATGGCAATGCCCGATACCCACGTGCTGGCCAGCGCACGCCGGCTGGGGATGAAACGGCTAGCCGGCGACAGTTTTATCTCACTGACCCCCTTCGAAGGCGCGGTCCTGCCTGATCGGCTCCGGCGACTGGCGCACGACGCCGGTTTCGTCCCAGACATTGTCCAGGTCGCACCGGACACGCAGACCGCACTGGCGCTGGTCAGCGCCGAAGTGGGCTGCCACCTGACCCTCGCCTCGGTTGCGAGGCATGCCACCGATCCGCATGTGGTCTTCGTCCCGCTCGAGGACTCGACGGCCGACGTCCACCTGAGGGCAGCCTGGCGGCGCGACGACCCCAGCAAGGTGCTGAAGGCCGTACTGGATGAAGTTATCAGCCTCGATGAGGCCACAGAGGGCTGAGAACCCGGCGGCCCGCCGTCGACCGCTTCAGATGGAACCTTCGCCGGTGTCCAGTCCCAGCTGACGCAGTTTCCTGTACAGGGTAGTCCGCCCTATCCCCAACAGCTCAGCGGCCTCGGACTTGTTACCCCCGGCCGCATCCAGCGCCCGGATAATGGCTTCGCGCTCTGCCGTTTCAATGAGGCCCATGTGACGCCGAGGCGGTGCCTGCTGCAAGTGTTTCGGCAAATGTCGGCGCTCGATGACCGTATTGTTCACACCCCTGACCAACTCCGCCACTGTCTCAGCCAACTCGGCGATATTGCCGGGCCAATTCCACTGGACCATGGACTGCAGTGCCGCCGGCGAGATCGTGTGCCGTGCTTCCGAGTCAACCACATTAAGGATTTGCCTGACCAGGCCTGGGATCCTTTCGGGAGTCCGGGCCAGTGCCTCCGTCCGCACGGCTGGACCACCGGCGTCGAGGAAGTCCTGAACTGCCTGCGCAGCATGATCCCGCGAGGATGTCAGGAGGAGGCTGCCTGTGCGCTCCCCGGATATCCGCGCCTGCCGGTGCCTCTCTACCAGGCTGGCCAGATGCACAACCTCCCCCTCTGAAAGCTCCTCCAGGCGGCGGAGCAACACGTCCGCGCCTGCTACCAGCAGGTCCTCCGCGGTGGTCCACGGTGGGGCCGCCGCGGCGGAGGCAACAAACACTTCAACTGTTCCCCCACGCGTGCGCAGCTCTTCTGCTGCTGTTGCCCGTCCGGAGCCTGGCGGTCCTTCAACAAGGACCACGACAGGCGCGGCGTCGGCCGTGGCCTCCGGGTCCGCGGCCCGGAATGGCACGATCAGTCCTGTCCGAGGCTCAGCAGGCTCTTGCACATCTTCGAAGTGCACCACGAAGTGCTCGCGCGGCCCGTCGGCTACGCGGCGCGCCATCACCTCGATGGCGGTCCCCTCCAGCCGGTGGCGCATAGGGCCGTTGACGGACCAATTGTGCGCGTTAAACAGTTCCCAGAGCATGACATGTGATGCCACATTGACGTACGGCAGCCCCGGCGTATTGGCCAGAATGGACTCCCGGTCCATCACCACCGTGGGCCGTTGCGAATTGCTGAAGCGCATAAACGACATCGCCAGGGCCAGGTCCTGGGGCCTGGCGGATGCCCGGAGCCTCTCCGCGATCTGCTGGCTGATCTCTCGGGTGAGGGAAAGCATTATCGGGTTCGCAGCTTCGGAGGGGCCGGCCAGCGCTATGGAGCCGAGGACCAGGCCGCTGGGTGATATCACTGGTGCAGCCGCGCACGCGTTAACTGCCAAGACTTCGCTGTAGTGCTGGCTTCCCTTGACGAAGACGGGGCGCCCCTCAACCATCGACGTTCCCAGCGCGTTCGTTCCAACCGCGTCCTCCGAGTAGTCGAAGCCCTCCGCGGCATGCACGCTGTCGAGACGCCGGCGCTCACTGCTGTCGCTGGTCCGCCGGGCAACGATGCGGCCCCCGCGATCGCTCAGGAAGAGCGTTGTGCCGGTGTCAGCGAGTTGCTGTTGCCAGCGGTCAAGCACAGGGAGGGCTGCCCGGCTCACCAAGGAGTCCGTGTCCACTTCCTGATAGTGCTGGGGCGGT
This sequence comes from Pseudarthrobacter arbutini, assembly GCF_054510915.1. Lineage (NCBI taxonomy): Bacteria > Bacillati > Actinomycetota > Actinomycetes > Micrococcales > Micrococcaceae > Pseudarthrobacter > Pseudarthrobacter arbutini. Next base: position 25,692 of record NZ_JBTNDQ010000029.1, read on the forward strand.
ACTGAGCTTTCGACGGCGTTGCCGAGCGAGCGCCGCCAGCTCCGCACAATCAGCTCGGGCACCTCTTCGCTGGCTTGGTACGGGCCTAGCAGTCCACCGCGTATCAGGCGCTCCCGCGCCTCTCGCACCGGATCGGACATATCTTGCACCTTCAAAAGTTCGGAGCGCCGCCCGGTCGCTTGTTTGGCTGCTAGACACTCTTATCGATTATGACGGTACGGGTATCAACGGCGGCACCGCGGGCTGGGCGGAAGTGTTCCAAATCGGGACACCGAGTCGTGGTTCTGCCACCACAGACTGGTGTTTACAAAGTGAATTATCTCACAGTGCTCTACAAGTCGGAGGAAGACATCATGGACAACGCCGTCCCCGGGAAGACCTATC